>NZ_CALAYQ010000010.1:0-41814 GCF_937894855.1 uncultured Zoogloea sp. | reverse complement strand
TCGCGGTAGCTCTGGTTGCGGATCGAGCGCAGGGAGTCGTTGAGGTGATGGGCACCGTTGTAGGTGGTGACGATGATATCGAGGGGGGGCATGGGGCCGCCTTCAGTGTCAGTCGAAATAGGGGCGGTAAATGTGCTGCTGCACGATCAGGTCGTTCGGGGCTCCGCTGTGCCAGGCCCAGTCGCCAACCCTGGGATTCGACGGATCGAAGCGGCGGGCATCATCTGGTGGTGCTGCAAGGGTGCAGTGGTACAGCAGCGAAATGAAGTGGCCGCGCACGTCGCGTTTCGGGTTGGTGATCTCGAAGATGCCCAGTGGTGTGCTGTCGAAGTTCACCTTGGTGCCGAGTTCGCCCTGGGCCACGGCGGCAATGCGGTTGGCAGCAGATTCCTTGAAACGGATGATGCCGCCCGGTACGTGCCAGCCTGGGCCATAGAAGGCGTCGTGTCGCCAGGTGAGCAGCGTGCGGTCGGTGTCGTCGCGGATCAGCAGGTCGACGTTGATCATCGGCATGAGGCTGCTGGCGAAGAGGAAGATCTCTTCCGGAAGTCCGCCGCGGGCGGAAGGGCCGACGGCGGAACGCAGGGTGGCAATGGCCTCGTGGATGGCGTCTGGAGTTGGTGTGGTCATGGGGCGATCACGGTTTCGAGGCGGTTGCCCTTCAGCACGGCCACGGTGAAGCGGTTGCCGTGGCGCTCGCGAAGGATGCGCGCGACTTCGTCGGAGTAGCTGGCGGCGAGCACGATCACCGCGTCCACCTCGCCATCGGCCAGACGCTCAGGCGCGACGATGGGCAGGTGGGTGGCGGGGGTGAAGCGGCCCTGCTTGAAGGGGGCGGAATCGACCACGTAGCGGATGCGCGGAGCGAGCTCCATCAGGCTGACGAGGGCCAGGGCCTGGTGGCCGGCGCCCCAGATCGCCACCCGGCCGGCGGCAAACGGGGCGAGGAAGGCGTCGAAGCTCGCCTTGAGCCCGGCCTGGCAGGCGGCAAGCGGCGTCAGATCGAGCGGGCGGCGCTTCTTCACGGTGGCCGAGAGCACGTAGTCGTGCCATTCGGGGCTGCAGTCGAGCACCTCGAAGCCGTTGGATTCCAGCAGCGTGGTGAGGGTCTGGCGGGTGAAGTAGAACAGGTGATCCGGGATGAACTCGGCGAACAGACCGGCCGTGAGGATCATGTCGAAGTTGGGCACCTCGACGAGCCCGGTGGCGCCATCGGCCAGGTTGGCGGCGATGCCGCGCAGGGTGAGGTGGGCCGTGGGGATGTGTTCGAGGAAGTTGAGGATCGCGAAGCCGTCGAAGGGGGCGCTTGCAAGGCGGGTGTCGGGACCGTCGATGAAGCCTTCGACCACCGGCAGCCCGGCGGCGTGGCAGGCCGCCACCGAGGCGGGCAGGTGTTCGATGCCGGAGGCGTCGGCGCCGGCTTCCCGCAGCAGACTCAGGTATTCGCCGCGGCCGCAGCCGACTTCGAGCACCTTGCGGCCCTGGAGGCCGTGTTCAGCCAGCCAGCGGCCGAACTGCTCGAGCCGGTAGGCGCGCATCTCGGCGGAGATGCCGGCGGCGCGGATCACGTCACGCCAGTAGGCCACTGGCTCGGCGACGAGCTGGACGGTGCCGCAGCCGCTGCACTGGTGGAGCGCCAGCGTGACGCCCAGGTCGGTGTCGAGCTGATCTGCGGTGGGCAGGCCCTGGGCGGCCGCCGGCATGTCGCGCTGGACGAGCAGCGCTTCAGGAAACAGCGGCTGTGCGCAGAGCCGGCAGGCCGTGGCGGGCATCGTGGGGCTTCCGCTCAGGCGGCCAGGGCGACGGCCGGCTCGACGACCAGCCCGAAGTGGTCTCGGTAGCGTTGCCAGAAGGTGCTGGCGGCAAAGAACTCGACGGCCCTGGCGTGGTACTGGGCGGCGCGGTCGTGATCGCCGAGCTGCGTGAAGCAGCGGGCCGCGTAGTAGTACGCGAAGGCGTGGTCGCTCTTGGCGCGGATCGCGTTGAGGAGTCCCTTGAGTGCGCTGCTGTAGTCGCCCAGGCGCATGTCCGCGTTATGGACGAAGTTCAGTTCCAGGTTGAGGAGATAGATCTGTTCCTGGATGTACTCGGCGCTGAAGTCCTCGGTCTCGACGACGGCGCTCTTATAGTCCTGGCCGATGTAGCCTTCCGTCAGGTAGCCCTTGGATTCGCAGATTTCGTGCATCTCGCTGCCCACGAGCGGCGCGGCGGCGAAGATGATGAACCAGTTGGCGTCGACGGTGCGCAGGAACTGGCGGGTGTCCTCGATGTCCTGCTTGGTCTCGCCGGGCAGGCCGATGAGGATGTTGGCGTTGGTGTAGATGCCGAGCTCCCGGCAGTCCGCGGCGACGCGCTTGGCGATCGACACCTTGAGCGGCTTCTTCATGATGTCCTTGAGCACCCGCGCACTGCCGGATTCGATGGACAGCATCAGGTGGTACACGCCGGCCCGGTGCATGGCCTCGAGCATCGGCCGTTCGAGTGCGTAAAGGGCGAGGCCGTTCTGGAACACGGCGGTCATGCCCATCTCGCCGATCATGTCGACGATGGCCCGCGCGCGTTCCTTGTCGCCCATGAAGTGGTCGTCCTGGACGACAAGGGTGCGGGCGCCGTACTGGTCGCGCAGGCGCTCGAAGTCGGCGCGGACGCGCTCGAGGCTGTAGTAGCGCATCTTGCGGCCATGCACCTGGTGGGATGCGCAGAAGGTGCACTTGAACGGGCAGCCACGGGAGGTCATCACGTGGAAGTTGTTGGTCTTGTCTTCGATGGCGGCGTAGGCGGTGAGCGCCGGGTTGAGCCCGTAGCGCTCGAACTCGCATAGCTCGTAATCGTAGAAAGGCAGTTCGTCGAGGTTGTCGATGAAGTCGTGGGCAAACTGTTCGCCGCGCAGGATCTTGTCGATGGTGATCCACGACGGGCTGGCGGCGATGTAGGCACGGCGGTCGGTGGCGCGGACGAGATCGAGCAGCGGCTTCTCGCCTTCGCCGTAGCACAGGGCGTCGAAGTCTGGGCACTGCCGGAAGATCTGCCGGTACATGCTCGACGGCACGCTGCCGCCGGCGATCACCAGCGCGTCCGGGAAGCAGGCCCGCGCACTGCGTCCGAGGGCGAGCAGGTTGTGGTACGAGGGGGTGAACAACGACGAGATGCCGACGATGTCGGGCTGGAAGTCGGCGTAGCGTTCGGCGAGGGTGGCGCTGAAGTACTCGTCGAAGCTTGCCGCGTCGAAGCGGTCGAGGGCGTTGAGCTCGATGTTGAAGTCGATGAGCTGGATCGTCAGCGCCTCGGTGTTTTCCTTGAGGTAGGCGCTCATCGACATGATGCCGAGGGGCATGTCGGTGGCGAGGTTGCCGTACATCCGTCCGTCCGCCTTTGGGACGTG
Source organism: uncultured Zoogloea sp. (assembly GCF_937894855.1). NCBI lineage: Bacteria > Pseudomonadati > Pseudomonadota > Betaproteobacteria > Rhodocyclales > Zoogloeaceae > Zoogloea > uncultured Zoogloea sp. Next base: position 38,432 of record NZ_CALAYQ010000010.1, on the reverse strand, counting down.
GCGCGTGTTGTCGGCAGGATTCACGTACTTGTCGAAGGGCAGATTGGGCGGAACGATGAACAGGATCCGGGTCATGGCGTCACCTCGCTGGGGTTGGGTCGATCGTTGTCGTTGTTGTCGTTACGGGGTCAGGCCTCCGCGGCCGCGGGCGGTCGCGGAGCCTCGAGTGAAGCAGGCAGTAGCGGCACGATCATCTCGGCCTTGAGGGTTTCGAGGGGCAGCAGGGGGCTCATGTCTTCCAGCGGCATCGAGACGATGGAGCCGTCGGCCCGCGGGATGGCGGCGCACTTGGGCTGCAGGGTCTCGTCGGGCACTAGCTGCACGTCGATCAGGCAGGGGCGCGGCAGCTGCTGGGCGCGGGCCAGGGCGTCGGCGAGGCTGGCGCAGTCGTCGATGCGCATGAAGGGCAGGCCATACACGGCGGCGAGCTTTTCGAGATCCGGCATCGTGAGGCCCGAGGCCGGGCCGCTGCCCACGTAGCGCCCGTTGAAGTAGTTGCGCTGGGTGTTGCGGATGGAGGCGTAGCCCCCGTTGTTCATGATGAACAGGCAGATCGGGAGCTGGAGCCCGGCGAGGGTGGCGAGTTCCTGCAGGTTGAGCTGCAGGCTGCCGTCGGATTCCACGGCCAGCATGGGCTGGCGGTCGTTGCCGAGGCAGGCGCCGATGGCCGCCGGCAGCCCGTAGCCCATCGCGCCGAGGCCGGAGGTGAGGAAGCTGCGCTGGCCCGGCTTGTTGCGGAATCCCGCGTAGAAGAACTCCACCGCGAGGCCGGAGCTGCCGGTGGCGATGAGGGTGTGCTCGGGTGCGGCATCCGACAGCGCCTCGACGAAATGGGCGTGGCCGATGGGGCCGGACGGCGGGAAGACGCGGCCTTCGTTCTGGGTGTAGCGGGCCTTCCAGCTCGTGCAGCGGGCGCGCCAGTCGGCGGTGTCGCCGGGCGTGGCGGCGGCCTGCAGGGCGCGGATGAAGTCGCCGGCGTCCATCGCCAGGGGCTGGTCGATGGCCATCGCGGCCTTGTCGGCGAGCTCATGGGCGTCCACGTCCACCACCACCTTGCGCGCGGCGCGGGCGAAGCCCTTGGGGTTGTAGGCGGTGACGATCATGTCGAGGCGGGCGCCGATGGCAATCAGCAGGTCGCAGTTCTGCACCGCGAAGTTGGCGGCGCGGGCGGCGACCACGCCGGGGCGGCCGATGTTGAGCGGGTGGTCGTAGGGCAGCAGGTCCAGCGCGTTCCAGGTGAGCACGGCGGGCACCTGCAGGCGGTCGACGAGCTGGCGGAAGGCATCCGCGGCACCGGCGAGGCGCACGCCGTGGCCGGCGAGGATGAGCGGGCGCTTCGCTTCGGCGAGCATCGCCAGCACGGGAGCGAGGTCGGGCGCCGGGGCGCTTTCAGTCGCCGGCGGCGTCCAGCCGGGCAGGGTGGCCGGGTCGATGGGGGCGGCCTGCACGTCGAGGGGCACGTCGATCCACACCGGGCCAGGGCGGCCGGATTTCATCAGGTGCAGGGCTTGCTCGAGATGGACGCGCACCATCTGCGGGTCGTCCAGCGTGACGGCGTATTTGGTGATCGGGCGGACGATGGGGACGATGTCCACCTCCTGCACGCCGCCCTGGCGGATCGGGCGGCCGGCTAGGCGGTCGGGGCGCTTGGCCTGGCCGGAGAGCACCAGCATGGGCACCGAATCGATCCACGCGCCGGCCACCGGGGTGATGGCATTGGTGGCGCCGGGGCCGGTGGTGACCATCGTGACGCCGAAGTCCGGGTTGCCGGCGTTGCCGGTTCGGCCGGCGGCCTCGGCGGCGATGGCGGCGGCCTGCTCGTGGTGGCAGGGCACCGCGGCCAGCCTGGGTTCGCAGGCGACGGCGTCGTTGAGGTACATGGCGCCGCCGCCGGGCAGCATGAAGACGTGGCGGATGCCCTCGTCGGCCAGGCGACGCAGAATCCAGTCGGCAACGCGGATCGTCATCGGGCTTACATCCAGTAGGTGAGCCAGGTCTTACGGCTGGGGTTGGCCGCGATCGCCGGGTCGGTGTAGTAGGAGTCGTGCTTGTCGTGGGTGGAGGAGATCTCCTCGAACACCACGCCATCGGTGGTCTTGAAGGTGTGCTTCACGCCGCGGGCGACGGTGATGACGTCGCCGGCCTGCGCCTCGCGCTCCTCGCCGTCGAGCCATAGGGTGAGGTGGCCGTGGAGGACGACGAAGGTCTCTTCCTTCTTCTGGTGATATTGCTCCGGGTGGGTCTGGCCGGGGAGCATCACCAGCAGCTTCTTGCAGTATTCGCGATTCACCACGGTGACCATCGTCAGGCCGAACTCGTTGAAGCGCGGGAGCCCGTAGTGGTGGGAGATCTCCAGATCGGACTTGCCAGGCACGACCACGTTGCCGGCCTTGAGCAGCGCCTTCACGGCGGTGACGATCTCCAGCACCTGGCCGCGCAGCTGGGTCTCGTCCACCTGGGCGTGGCGCACCGGCTGGCCGGCGGGGATGGCTTCGCAGGTGACGAAGCGGGCGTACTTGGACCACTCGTTGGCGGTGACCTGGCCTTCCACCGGCGGGAAGGCGAACTCGATCATGTCGGCGGCGATCACGCTGCCGGCGGGGATGTCGCGGGTGGCGAAGACTCCCCGGCGCAGGGAATGCAGGCTGGCCCGCTCGCCGGCGGAGGGCTGGTAGCGCTCGTGGCTACCGCAGATGGCGCGGGCGCGGCGGCAGGCTTCAAGCCAGGCGCGGATCTGATCCGGGTTGGCGGAGTAGGCGTTGGCGGCGTATTTGTCGGTGGGCAGCACCACGTGCTTCTCGAACACGCTGGCGCCCTTGGCCAGTGCGAGGCCCACGGCGAAGGTGTTGTCCGGCGATTCGTGGGTGGAGTAGCCCACGCGCACGCCCGGGTAGCGGGCGCGCAGCAGCTCGATCTGATTGACCTGCAGGGCTTCGTCGGGCGTGGGGTATTCGGCCACGCAGTGCATCAGGGTGAGATCCTTGCCCCGGTGGAGGAAGAAGCTCGTCACGTTGTCGATTTCATCGAGCGTGGCGCCGGCGGTGGAGGCGATCACCGGCTTGTCGGCGGCGGCGATGCGCTCCAGCAGCGGCCAGTCGGTGAAGGAGCAGCTGGCGATCTTGATGGTGTGGATGCCGTGGGCTTCGATGCGGCCGACCGAGTTCTCGTCGAAGGGCGTGCACACGGTGATGAAGCCCTGGGCGTCCATCTCGGCCACCAGGGCGCGGAAGGCGTCGTCGGAGAGCCGGGTTTCCTCGAAGCGCTTGACGTACTTGATGTCGTCACGGCCGCGGGCGGAGGTGTGGATGAAGGTGTCCAGGTCGCGGTACTGGAGCTTGAAGGCGAAGTCGAAGTCGTCTTCAAAGCCGCGGCAGGCCTCGCGGATCGCGCGGATGGTGGCGATGCCGTGGGGCAGGTCGCCCATGTGGTTGTTGGCCATTTCATAGACCATCAGGGGCTTGGTCATAGGTCGACTCCGAGGAAGGTGCGGATGTGGCTGGCGGTGTAGTCGAGCTGGGCGCTGGTGAGCCCCGGCCACACGCCGATCCAGAAGGTGTCCCGCATGATGCGGTCGGCCACCGGCAGATCGCCGACGACGCGGAAGTTGCGTCCGGCCATCGAGGGCTGGCGGACGAGGTTGCCGGCAAACAGCAGGCGGGTGCCGATCTTGTGCTGATCGAGGTATTGCAGGAGGTCGACGCGATTGACGCCGGCCTCGGGGCGCAGGGTGATGGGATAGCCGAACCACGACGGATCGCTGCCGGGCGTGGCTTCGGGCAGCACGAGGAAATCCCGCGCGTCGGCGAGCGCCTCGGTGAGCCGCGCGAAGTTGCGTTTGCGGGCGGCGATGAAGCCGTCGAGCCGATCCAGCTGGGCCAGCCCGCAGGCGGCCTGCATGTCGGTGATCTTGAGGTTGTAGCCGATGTGGCTGTAGGTGTACTTGTGGTCGTAGCCCGGCGGCAGACTGCCCAGCTGCCAGCCGAAGCGCTTGCCGCAGGTGTTGTCGCAGCCGGGCTTGCACCAGCAGTCGCGGCCCCAGTCGCGGAAGGATTCGGCGATCTGGCGCAGGCTCGGGTCGCTGGTGAGCACCGCGCCGCCTTCGCCCATGGTGATGTGGTGGGCCGGGTAGAACGACAGCGTGGCCAGATGCCCGAAGGTGCCGACCTTGCGGCCCTTCCAGGTGGAACCGAGGGCGTCGCAGCAGTCTTCCACCAGCCACAGGCCGTGGGCTTCGCAGAAGGCGCAGACGGCGGTGAGGTCGAAGGGGTTGCCGAGGGTGTGGGCGATCATCACCGCCTTGGTGCGCGGTGAGAGCGCGGCTTCGAGCATGGCCACATCGATGTTGTAGCCGGGCAGGGTGGCGTCCACGAACACCGGCACCGCGCCGTTCTGGATGATCGGGTTAACGGTGGTGGGAAAGCCGGCAGCAACGGTGATGACCTCGTCGCCCGGGCGGATGGCACGCTCGCCCAGCTTGGGTGAGGTGAGGGTGGAGAAGGCCACCAGGTTGGCCGACGAGCCGGAATTGACGGTGAGCGCGTAGGCGGTGCCGACGAACTCGGCGAGGCGCGCCTCGAAGGCGTCGTTGAAGCGGCCAGTGGTGAGCCAGGCGTCGAGGGCCGCGTCGATCATCGCGTCCTTCTCGGGGTCGCCGACCACCTTGCCGGAGGGCGGCACCGGGTCGATGCCCGGGCGCCAGTCGCGGGGCGCGGCGGCGGCGCGGGCGGGGCGGACGATGACTTCGAGATCCTGCCCGGCGAGCTCGGGGTGGGCGGAGAGATCCAGCTGCAGGCTGCCGTCGGCGCCGGGGGTGAGGGTCTGGCGGATGATGCTCATGAGTTGCTTCCGAAGGCGGCGATTTCGTCGAGGGTGTAGCGGTGCATGTCGGCACCGTTCTGCCTGGCTTGATACCAGGCGAGGCTGCGCGCCACGGCTTCGTCGGCCCGCCAGTGGGGGCGCCAGCCCAGGCGGACGCGGGCCTTGGTGCAGTCGAGCTTGAGGGTGTGGGCCTCGTGCACCTGGGGCGTGGCGGCGCTGGCCCAGTGGGCGGCGGGGCCCCAGCCTTCGGCGAGTTGCTGCACGACCCACGCGACGCTGCGGGCGTCGGTTTCGTCGGGGCCGAAGTTCCAGCCGTCGGCAAAGGCGGCGCCTTCGTCCACCAGGCGCTCGGCGAGCTGCAGATAGCCGGAGAGGGGTTCGAGCACGTGCTGCCAGGGGCGGATCGCGCCGGGGCTGCGCAGGGTGACGGGCTCGCCGGCGGTGAAGGCGGCGAGCACGTCGGGCACCAGCCGGCTGGGCGTCCAGTCGCCGCCGCCGATCACGTTGCCGGCGCGTGCGCTGGCGAGCTGGATGCCGGCAGCGGCGAGGAACGCGCGCCGGTAGCTGGCGACGATCAACTCGGTGCAGCCCTTGCTGGCCGAGTAAGGGTCGTGGCCGCCCATCGGGTCGGTCTCGCGGTAGCCCCAGAGCTGCTCGCGGTTTTCGTAGCACTTGTCGCTGCTGACCACCACGATCGCCCGGATGCCGGCCACGTGGCGGCAGGCTTCGAGCAGATGGACGGTGCCCATGGCGTTGGTGGCGAAGGTGTCCACCGGGGTTTCGTAGGACAGCGGCACCAGCGGCTGGGCGGCCAGGTGGAAGACGATCTCGGGCTGGGCGGCCTGCATTGCGGCGAGGAGCGCCGGGTAGTCGCGCACGTCGCCGATGGTGGAGTGCATGCCGCGGCCGACGGCGGCCACGTCGAAGAGGGCCGGGTCGGTGGCCGGGGCGAGGGCGAAGCCGTGGACCTCGGCGCCCAGCTCCTGCAGCCACAGGGCGAGCCAGCCGCCCTTGAAGCCGGTGTGACCGGTGAGGAAGACCCGCCGGCCGCGCCAGAAGGCGGGGGTCACCAGGTTTTCCATGGCGCCTCGCCGCTCTGCCAGAGTTCTTCGAGGAGGGTCTTGTCGCGCAGGGTGTCCATCGGGCGCCAGAAGCCGGTGTGCTGGAAGGCGGCGAGCTGCTTTCTGGCGATGAGCTGGGCGAGCACCGGGCCTTCGAAGATGGTCTGGTCGCCTTCGTCGATGTAGTCGAGCACCTTGGGCGACAGCACGAAGAAGCCGCCATTGATGAAGCCGCCGTCGCCCAGGGGCTTCTCGACAAAGGCGCTGACGCAGCCGCCGCTCTTGATCTTGAGGGCGCCGAAGCGGCCCGGGGGCTGCACCGCGGCCACCGTGGCGAGCTTGCCGTGGGCCTTGTGGAAGTCGATCTCGGCGCTGATGTCGATGTCGGCCACGCCGTCGCCGTAGGTGAAGCAGAAGGCGTCTTCGTCCTGCACGTACTGGCGCACCCGGGCGAGGCGGCCGCCGGTCTGGGTGCTGTCGCCGGTATCCACCAGGGTGACGCGCCAGGGTTCGGCGTGGCGCTCGTGGATTTCCATGCGGTTGTTGGTCATGTCGAAGGTGACGTCCGACATGTGCAGGAAGTAGTTGGCGAAGTACTCCTTGATCACGTAGCCCATGTAGCCGCAGCAGATCACGAAGTCGTGAATGCCGTGGGCTGAGTAGATCTTCATGATGTGCCAGAGAATGGGCCGACCGCCGATGCCGATCATCGGCTTCGGGCGGTTGACGGTCTCTTCGCTGATGCGGGTGCCGAGGCCACCCGCGAGAATCACGGCTTTCATCGTCGCTCCATGAAGGATGGGGACGATGTTATGCGTGGCGGTGGAGGGGCTTAGGGCGGAACAGGGGGGAAAAGAGGGGGTTATTCTTCCGGCGCGGGATCAGCGCCGGTTGCCCATGGGGGATTCGGGCGGATTGGCGCCGCAGGCGATGTAGTCGTCGTCGCGCATCACGGGCTTGATCTCGCAGGCGGCGGCCATGACCGGCAGGGCGGTGAAGCGGTTGAAGTCGGGCTCGGCGTTGTTGCGCACGGCGCGGACCGTGGGCAGGGCGGCGGTGGGCACCTGCAAGGGGGCGCTGACGACCGGCGCGAGCGGCTCGGCGCCGCCATCGACGGGGACCGCGGCCTCGCTGCCGCTGATGCGGCGGTTGGCGGCCTGAAGGCGTTGTTGCTGCTGGGCTTCGAGGTTGGCGCGGCGGATCAGAAAGGCGCTTTCCCGGCCGATGTCCTGGAGGGGAAAGTGGCTGGCGGTGGCCGGCACGGCCTGGGCGCTGGCGCCCTGGATGGTGGTGCTGCGCACGGCGACGGGGCGCAGCGGGGCTTCGGTGACGCTGGTCGCGCGGCTCATGCCGCTGCTGCGGCCGCCGCCGACGCGCCGGGCGTCGGCAGGATCACTGGCCACGAGGCCGAGGAGCAGGGTGGCGAGGAGCGCGGAGGCGGGGCGGTTGAGTCTGAAGCGGGTCATCGTGAGCTGCACGGGAATCTGCAAATATTTGCAAAGCATGCAAGTCTAGCGAATCTCCGCCGGTAATGCTATTCGGATTCAGTCGGCGAGCAGCGCTGCCAGCATGGCGTCCGGCGTGCCCACCGCGCGCCAGTGGGGCGGCATTTCTTCGGGCGCGATGCTGCCGTAGCCCCAGGTGGCGGCGAGGAAGGGCAGCTGGTTGGCGTCGGCGGATTCGCCGTCTTCGCTGCGGTCGCCGATGTAGATCGACGTGGCCACCGGGATCTCGTGGTCGGCCAGCAGCCGTCCGATCATCGCCGCCTTGTGGGGCAGGCGCGGGGAGAACAGGTCGAGGGCGTAGATGTGGTCGAAATGCCCCAGCCAGCCCAGGTGGTCGAGGATCAGCCGGGTGGGGTGGATGCGCTTGTTGGTGGCGATGGCGAGGCTGAGCCCGGCCGCCTTGAGGCTGGCGAGCATCTCGCCGACGCCGGCGTAGGGGGCGGTGGCCTTGTAGCCTTCGGTGTCGTAGCTGGCCTTGAAGCCGTCGGCGAGGCGGTCGATGAGCGCAGCGTCGGTGGATCCAGCGAGCAGCTGCAGGGTTTCGGTGAGCGGCGGGCCGATGATGCTGTCGTCGATGGGGATGACCGGCGTCAGGCCGGCGCGGGCGAAGGCGTCGCGGAAGCTGGCGAGGATGGCCGGGGCGGAGTCGATGAGGGTGCCGTCGAGGTCGAACAGGATGTGGCTGTAGCGGGGCATGGCGATGGAGGCGTTGGGAAGGCGGTCGTGATTATCGCGCGCTCGGGTATATTTGCGCGCTCGTTCCGCCCTTCCGTTCTGCCGCCATGGAAAACTCCGATCTCTCCACGCCCGACGACGCCCGCCGCTTTGGCGGTCTTGCCCGACTCTACGGCGATGCCGGTCGGGCCCGGCTGGCGGCGGCGCATGTGTGCGTGGTGGGCATCGGCGGGGTGGGTTCGTGGGCGGTGGAGGCGCTGGCCCGGAGCGGCGTGGGCCGGCTCACGCTGATCGACCTGGACCACGTGGCGGAGTCGAACATCAACCGCCAGATCCATGCCAGCGACGCGACCCTCGGCCAGGCCAAGGTGGAGGCGATGCGCGAGCGGATCGCCGGCTACAACCCGGCCTGCCAGGTGGCGGTGGTGGATGATTTCGTGACCGTGGATAACTGCGCCGAAGTGCTGGGCGCCGGCTTCGACTACGTGATCGACGCCATCGATTCGGTGCGCGTGAAGGTGGCGATGATCGCCTTCTGCCGCAGCGCGGGTGTGCCGGTGGTGACCTGCGGCGCGGCGGGCGGGCAGATCGATCCGACCCAGATCCGCGTTGATGATCTGTCGCGGACGATCCAGGACCCGCTGCTCGCCAAGGTGCGCGGGCAGCTGCGCAAGGGCCACGGTTTTACCCGTGACCCGAAGAAGAAATTTGGCGTGGAGGCGGTGTTCTCCACGGAGCCGCTGCGCTATCCCGCGCCCGATGCCGCCTGCGAGCTGCCCGCCTCCGGGCCGGCCGGCCTCAACTGCGCCGGCTTCGGATCGATCGTCACGGTGACGGCCTGCGTCGGGATGTTTGCCGCGGCTCGGGCGATCAACGCGCTGGCGGCGGAGCAATGAAGAGCGCCGGGTCCACCGCTGCGCCATTGAGATAGACGCTCCAGTGCAGGTGCGGGCCAGTGGCGCGGCCGCTCATGCCCGACTGGCCCAGTACCTCGCCCCGACGCACCGGCTGGCCGGGTGTCACCGTGGTGTCGCTGAGGTGGCAGACCATCGTGACGAAGCCCTGGCCGTGGTCCACGAAGACCGTCTTGCCGTTGAAGTAGAGGTCGTCCACCAGCGTGACGACGCCGTCGGCGGGGGCGCGGATGGGGGTGCCGGTGGGCACCGCCACGTCGAGCCCGGTGTGGGGCGCGCGGGGTTCGCCGTTGAACACCCGACGCAGGCCGAAGCGGCTCGACAGGCGGCCTTCGGCGGGCAGGGTGAGGTCGGCGCGGGGCACCGGCACGTCGCGAAACTGGCTGCGGATGTCCATCTGGCGCTTGCGCTCGGCGTCGATGCGCGCCACGTCGGCGGGGTCGGGGGTGACCATCTTGGGGTTCTTGATGGTGAGCTTCTGGACCGGATAGGCCTTGGGCATCACCGGAAAACTCAGGCTGCGGGCCTGGCCTTCGGGGCCGACTTCGAGGGTCTGGTCACCGACGGGGGTGTCGAGGGACAGGCCGACCAGCGCGTGCCAGCCGTCGCGCTGTTGCTGGAGGAGAACCGGGCGCCCGCCGAAGCGCACTTCGGGGCGCGGCGAGCCGGCCGGGGCGACATGGATCTCGGCGACACCGCCGGGCACCGCTTCGGGCCGGAACCCGGCGTGGGCATTGGCGATCAGCGATGTGGCGGCGGCAATGAGGGCTATAACTTTAGTCATGAATTCAGTGGCAACCGGGACTATTTCACACGCGGCTGCAGGAAGTTGGGCGGGAACGCGGATTTGAGCATGGACAAGCCTTTGCACGGTTTAACATCTTGTAAAGACTGGTCTGCTTCCAGAGAGGGCGTTGTCGCCCTTTGATGCTGGTCCGAAAGGGCCGGTCAGGTTGATCGATGGTCTGTGCCGGCAAGCCGGCCAGACGCGGGAGTGATGGATGTCGCAGGAAGCAATCGTACTGTTTGCCCACGGGGCGCGTGATCCGATCTGGGCCCTGCCGGCCCAGCGGGTGGCTGAGGAGGTGCGTCGGCTGCGTCCGGGCACGCTGGTCAGCGTGGCGTTTCTCGAGCTGATGACGCCGACCCTGGCCGAGGCCGTGGAAGCGGCGGCGGCCTCGGGTGCGGAAGTGGTGCGCGTGGTGCCGCTGTTCCTGGCCCAGGGCGGGCACCTGAAGCGCGACGTGCCGGCGCTGATCGAGGCGGTGCAGGCCAAGCATCCGGCGTGCCGGATCGAGCTGGTCACGGCCGTCGGCGAGGATGCCGGGGTGGTGCAGGCGATGGCGGTTTATGCGGCGGGGGCTGGCGGTGTTGCGTCGGCCGACTGAGACAGGGGAGGTCTGGGGTTCGATGGCGAGTCGCATCTGGCTGGTGGGGGACAATCCCCAGTTGGCAGGGCAGATCGAGGCCTGGCTGGCGCCGGCCGGGTACGCGTGCAGGTCGCTGGCCTGTCTCGAGGCGTGCGTGCGCCTCACGGACGAACTGACGCTCGGCGATCGGGTGATCGTCGATGTGTCGTCGGACGAGTGCTCGCTCGCGCTGCTGGCCGTGCTCAAGGATGCCGGCGTGCAGGTCACCCTGCTGCTGGAGGCCGAGGATCTGCTGGCGGTGGAGACCGGGCTGTACGCCACGGTGTCGGGTTTCCTGGTCAAGCCGTTCGAGCGTCAGGCGCTGGTGGCGGCGCTGGCCCTGCCGTGGGGCGGCGTGAGCGCGCCGGCGGGCGGCTATTTCCCGTTCCGCACCCTGGAGGACGTCACCGGCCTGTCGCAGCTGGTGGCGGGGCTGTGCCCCGAATCCGAGATGGTGCAGATCGCCCTTTCCGAGCTGATGCTCAATGCCGTGGAGCACGGCAACCTGGGGCTGGGCTTCGTGCGCAAGGGCGAGCTGATGAGCTGTGGCGCGTGGCGTAACGAGGTCGAGCGCCTGCTCGACACGCCGGCCTATCTCGAACGTTTTGCCTACCTGCGGGTGGAGCTGCGCCCGCGGGAAGTACGCTTCCTGATCCGCGATCAGGGCAACGGCTTCGATCCGGAGCCTTATCTCAACCTCAATCCGGCGCGCTCCGTCGAGCCCCATGGGCGCGGCATCGCGATTGCCCGGATGCTGGCCTTCCCCGATCTGGTCTTCCTCGAAGGCGGTCGTTGCGTGGAAGGGGTGGTGCGCCGGCTGGCTGCACTCGATCTGGCGGCCTGAGGCCGCAGTTTGACCGGCGGGAGGCCCCGCCGGCTTGACGGAACATAATATAAGCGTATTCTTATATTATGTTCCTATACACTTCTCTCCGTCTTTCCGGTGCGTCCGGCCTGCTCGCGGCAGTGCTGGCGCTGTCTCCTGTCGCAGCTCCTGCCGTCCCGACGACGGCCGACGTGCCCACCGTGCGCATCGGCCTGCAGGCCCACGCTCAGACCTACGCCAGCGAGGCGACCATCGAGGCGATCCGTCAGGCCACCGTGGCCGCCCAGGTGCAGGGGCGGGTGCTGGAGGCGCGGGTCGATGCCGGCGCCCGGGTGCGCCGTGGCGACGTGCTGATGCGCATCGACACCCGCGAGGCCGATCAGGCCGTGGCGGCGGCCACCGCCAACGTGGCGGCGGCCCAGGCCCGGGTGGTCGAGGCCAGGGCCAGCCTTGAACGCACCCGTAGCCTGAAGGCACGCAATTTCATCAGCGCCGCGGCGGTGGATCAGGCCCAGGCGGCCTTCGATTCTGCCGCGGCCCAGCACAAGTCGGCCGAGGCGGCGCGGGCTCAGGTGGATGCCTCCCGCGGGTTTGCGACGGTGACTTCGCCCATCGACGGGGTGGTCGCCCAGCGCCTCACCGAAGCCGGCGAGATGGCCCAGCCGGGCCGTCCGCTGATGACGATCTACGAACCCGGCGGTCTGCGCGCGGTGGTGGATGTGCCCCAGTCGCGCCTTGCCGAACTGGGCAAGGCCGGCCTCAAGGCGAAGGTGGAATTCCCCGAGAGCGGCCTCTGGCTGGATGCGGCGGCGATCGTCGTGCTGCCTTCGGCCGATCCGCGCACCCACACCGCGCGGGTGCGGGTGAGCCTGCCCGCCGACGCTGCCGGCGTGGTGCCGGGCATGGCGGCGCGGGTGCATTTCGTGGTCGGCGATGCGCCGCGGCTGGCGGTGCCGGCGGGGGCGATCCTGCGCCGGGGCGAGATCACTGGTGTTTACGTGGCGGACGGCAAGGGCGGTTTCAGCCTGCGCCAGCTGCGGGTGGGCAGCCCGCTCGCCGATGGCAGCGTCGAGGTGCTGGCGGGGCTCAACGGCGGCGAACTGGTCGCCCTCGATCCGGTGCGCGCCGGTCTGCTTCGTCAGGCGCGCTGAGCCATGGGGATCTCTGGCCGTATTGCGGCGCTGTTCCAGCGCAACGCGCTCACCCCGCTCCTCGCCCTGGTGCTGATGCTGTTGGGCATCTTCGCCACCCTCGTCACCCCCAAGGAAGAAGAGCCCCAGATCGACGTGACCATGGCCGACGTGATGGTGGCCTTTCCCGGCGCCTCGGCCAAGGACGTGGAGGCGCTGGTCGCCCGCCCGGCCGAGCAGGTGCTGTCGCGCATCGCCGGGATGGATCACGTGTATTCGGTGTCGCGCCCGGGCATGGCGATCATCACCGTGCAGTTCAAGGTGGGGGTGAAGAACCAGGACGCCATCGTGCGCCTGTACGACACCATCCACAGCCACCGGGACTGGATCTCGCCCGAGCTGGGCGTGGCGGAGCCGGTCGTCAAGCCCAAGGGCATTGACGACGTGCCCATCGTTGCGCTCACCCTGTGGACGCGTGATCCGGCCCGCTCGGCCTTCGACCTGCAGCAGGTGGGCCGCGCGGTGGAAGTGGAACTCAAGCGCGTCAAGGGCACGCGGGACGTGAGCACCATCGGTGGCCCGGACCACGTGCTGCGGGTGTTGATGGACCCGGGCCGGATGAACGCCTATGGCCTCACGCCGCAAGACCTGAAAGGTGCGCTGCTGCTGGCCAACGCGTCCCAGCCCAGCGGCAAACTGATCGACCAGAACCAGGAAGTGCTGGTGCAGACCGGCACCTATATCGAGAGCGCCGACGACGTGCGCCGGCTGGTGGTGGGCGTCTCTGGCGGCAAGCCGGTGACGATGGCCGACGTGGCCACGGTGGTGGATGGAGCGGACCAGCCGTCGCGCTACGTGTGGCATGCCCTCGGCAAGGGCGGCGGGGATGCCGCCGCCAGCGGCGAGCGCTTCCCGGCCGTGACGCTGTCGATCTCCAAGAAGCCCGGCGAGAACGCCGCCGACGTGGCCGACGGCCTGATCCGTCGGATCGAGCAGCTCAAGGGCAGCATCGTGCCCGACGGCGTCGAGGTGACGGTGACCCGCAACTACGGCGCCACTGCAACCGAGAAGGCCGACAAGCTGATCGGCAAGCTGGTTTTTGCCACCTCGGCGGTGGTGCTGCTGGTGTTTTTTGCACTGGGCAAGCGCGAAGCGGTGATCGTCGGTGCGGCGGTCACGCTCACCCTGGCGGCCACGCTGTTTGCCTCGTGGGCGTGGGGCTTCACCCTCAACCGGGTGTCGCTGTTCGCGCTGATCTTCTCCATCGGCATCCTGGTGGACGACGCCATCGTGGTGGTGGAAAACATCCACCGCTGGCACACGCTCGAGCCGGCCACGCCCCTGTGGCAGCTGATCCCCAAGGCGGTGGATGAAGTCGGTGGGCCGACCATCCTCGCCACCTTCACGGTGATCGCGGCGCTGCTCCCGATGGCTTTTGTGTCAGGCCTGATGGGGCCGTACATGAGCCCGATCCCGATCAACTCGTCGATGGGCATGTTCATCTCGCTGGCGGTGGCCTTCATCGTCACGCCGTGGCTGGCGGGCAAGCTGATGGCCGGCGGCGGGCATGGCGCGATGGCGGTCGACCACGGGCCGGACAAGTTCACCCGGCGCCTCGAAGCCCTGTTCCGCCGCATCATGACGCCGCTGCTCGACCCCAAAACCGGCGGCCGGGCGCGGATGAAGCTGTGGCTGGGCGTGGTGCTGGCGATTGCCCTGTCGGTGTCGCTGGCGGTGGTGCAGCTGGTTGTGCTCAAGATGCTGCCCTTCGACAACAAGAGCGAGTTCCAGGTGGTGCTCGACATGCCGGTGGGCACGCCTGTCGAAACGACCACCGAGGTGCTCCGGGAGATCGGCGACGAGCTGGCGAAGGTCGATGAAGTGACCGACTTCCAGACCTACGCCGGGACCGCTGCGCCGATCAACTTCAACGGGCTGGTGCGCCAGTATTACCTGCGCGCCCTGCCCGAGATGGGGGACATCCAGGTCAATCTGGTGGACAAGCACAAGCGCAGCCGCAAGAGCCACGAGATCGCGGTGTCGGTGCGCGACGTGGTGGCCTCCATCGCCCTCAGGCACGGCGGCAACGCCAAGGTCGTCGAGGTGCCCCCCGGCCCGCCGGTGCTCTCGCCCATCGTGGCCGAGGTGTACGGCCCGGACTACGCCGGCCAGGTGGCGGTGGCGGGCACCCTGCGCAAGGCTTTTGAATCGACGCCGGACATCGTGGGCGTGGACGACACCGTGGACGAGGCTGCGCCCAAGCTGGTGCTGCGGGTCAATCAGGCCAAGGCGGCGCGCCTCGGCGTGGCCCAGGCCGACATCGTCGAGGTAGTGCGCCTTGGTCTTGGTGGCGAGAACGTCACCCCGGTGCATGGCGGCGACAACAAGTACGAGCTGCCGGTGCGCCTCACTCTGCCGCCGGAGCGGTTGTCGTCGGTGGAGCAGATCCTCCAGATGAAGGTCCGCGCGCGTGCGCCGGAGGCCGGCGGCGCGCTGGTGCCGGTGTCGGAGCTGGTGCAGGTGCAGCCCACCCGCCGCGAGCAGGTGATCTACCACAAGGATCTGCTGCCGGTGGTCTACGTGACCGGCGACATGGGCGGCAAGCTGGATTCGCCCCTCTACGGCATGTTCGACATCCGCAGCAAGGTGAAGGACCTGCCGCTGGTGGGCGAGGGGCTGGCGGGCGTGCTGGGCGAGTGGTTCATCCACCAGCCCGACGACCCCTACGCCGCCTACGCCATCAAGTGGGACGGCGAATGGCAGATCACCTACGAGACCTTCCGCGACATGGGCGCCGCCTACGCCGTGGGCCTGGTGCTGATCTACGTGCTGGTGGTGGCGCAGTTCCGCAGCTATCTGGTGCCGCTCATCATCATGGCGCCGATCCCGCTCACCATCATCGGCGTGATGCCGGGCCACGCGCTGCTCGGCAGCCAGTTCACCGCCACCAGCATGATCGGGATGATCGCGCTGGCGGGGATCATCGTGCGCAACTCGATCCTGCTGGTGGATTTCATCGACCAGCAGGTGGCAGCCGGCACAAGCTTCGCAGAGGCCACCATCCACGCCGCCGCGGTGCGCGCCAAGCCCATCGGCCTCACCGGCCTCGCGGCGATGATCGGCGCGCTGTTCATCCTCGACGACCCGATCTTCAACGGGCTGGCGATCAGCCTGGTGTTTGGCGTGCTGGTGTCCACCCTGCTGACCCTGGTGGTCATTCCCGTCCTGTATTACGCGGCCACCCACAAGCGGCGCGCCGCAACCGAAGGAGAAGTCTCATGAAGCTCACCGTCAACCAGTTCGTGCGCATCTTTGCCGGCGCTTTCGTGATGATCTCGCTGGCCCTCGGCGTGGAGGGAAGCCCGCTTTTCGTGAACAGCAAGTTCCTGTGGTTCACCGCCTTCGTGGGGGTCAATCTGTTCCAGAGCGGCTTCACGCGCTTCTGTCCGCTCGAGAACATCCTGCGTAAGTTTGGCGTGAAGGACAGCACTGGCTGCGCCTGATCCAGCCCCTATGACAAAGCTTGAGGCGAGCCCTCAAGCTTTATGGCGCGGGGCCGTTCACCTCGGGCAATGAGCCCGCGACACCCTCCTTTCTCGAGATTTGACCGGGCCCTCCGCTCACAGGGTTCATCGCCTTTGCTGGAGGGCCGCTGGTTCGTTGCGGCCTTCGCGCTGGGGATGCTCATCACTGCGCTGGTGTGGGCCCATCTGCGCGACCACGAGCGCGATCTCGAAAAGGCCCATCATGCGGCGGCGGCCGACCGGCTGGTGCATCAGCTCAACGAACGCCTGGGCAAGGTGGATTTCATCCTGCGCGGGGTCGCCGGCCTGTTCTCGGCCCAGAATCTCGTCGAGAAGCGCGAATTCGAAACCTACGTAGCCGGCCTCAAGCCCACCGAGACCCTGCCCGAGGTCGTGGCGATCGGGCTGGTACGGCGCGTGGATGCCGCCCGGGTGCCGGCGGTCGAGGCGCTGCTGTCGGCGGCCTACGAGCGGGAGATCCGCATTACGCCGCCGCCCGACGCTGCCCGCGCCGGGGTGACCTATCCGGTGGTTTATGTGTGGCCGCTCGATGCCCAGACCACGCGGGCCATTGGTTACGACGGCTATTCCGAGCCGCTGCGCCGCCAGGCCATCGACGACGCGCTGCGTCTTGACGGCATGGCGATGACCGAGCCGATCGCCATGCGCGCGCTGGGGGATGCCCAGCGCGGTGCCGCCGTGATGCTCTATCGGGTTGCCCGCTCGGCTGACGACCTGAGTCCGAGCGAGGCCCAGGATGGTCTGGTTGGCCTCGGGATCGATGTGAACCGGATGTTCGACGGGCTCGCCGAGTCGGCCATCGCCGGCTATCGGGTGCGCGTCGACGATGTGTCCAGCAGTGATCCGGCGCTGCTCTACAACACAATTGGCGACGCCACCGCGTCCTTGGCCGAAGTCCGCACCGCCAGCTTTGGCGGGCGGGTGTGGCGCCTGTCCCTGGCGGCGCT
This sequence comes from uncultured Zoogloea sp., assembly GCF_937894855.1. Taxonomy (NCBI): domain Bacteria; kingdom Pseudomonadati; phylum Pseudomonadota; class Betaproteobacteria; order Rhodocyclales; family Zoogloeaceae; genus Zoogloea; species uncultured Zoogloea sp. The sequence goes on along the minus strand of NZ_CALAYQ010000010.1, from coordinate 21,602 downwards.
GCCGCCGGCCGAGCTGATCGAGGTCTCGTCTCTGGTGGCGCTGGGCGGGGTGGCCGGCAGCGGCCTGCTGGCGTTTCTGCTGGCCAGCCTGTCGGGGCAGCAGAAGCGTGCCCGCGAGCTGGCCGATCTGATGACTTCCGAATACCGGGCCAGCCAGATGCGTTTCGAGCTGGCGGTTTCCGCCACCGAGGAAGGCATCTGGGAATGGCAGGCCGGGCCGATCCGGCGGGAGTTCCTGATCTCGTTGCGGACCCACCTGGCCGGCAAGGGCGCCCTCGACAGCGTGTTGCCGGTGACCCGGATCGATGGCAGCGTGGGCTGGTTCCACGTGGCCGGCAAGACCGAGTTCCACGCCGGTGGCCGGCCGGAGCGCACCGCCGGCGCCATCGCCGACGTGACCGGGCTGCGCAGCGCCCAGCAGGAAGTGATCGATTCCCACGCCCGGCTCGACGCGCTGTACCGCCACGCCTCCCTCGGCATGGCCATGGTGGACGGCAAGGGGCGCTATCTGCAGGCCAACTCGGAATTCTGCCGGATCGTCGGCTACAGTGAAGATGAGCTGTGCTGCGACCAGCCGCCGCTGCTCACCCCCGCCGAATACGCGGCGCGGGATGCCCGGGCGGTGGTGGATGCCTGCCTCGGTGCCCGGGGCAAGGCCTATGAGAAGGAGCTCCTCCACAGCAGCGGGAAGCGGGTGCCGGTGATGGTGATGACGACCGTCGTGGGCGGCAGCGATGGCTCCCACCGCTGGATCGTCGTCGAGGATGTGACCGAACGGAAGCGGGAGCAGCGGGCCGTGCAGGAGGCCAATGCCACCAACGAATCGCTGATCGCCGCCATGCCTGACATGCTTTTTCAGCTCGATGGCGACATGCGCATCGTGCGCTACCACGCCGACAAGCCGGACCTGACGGTGCCGCCGGAAGCCTTCATGGGCAAGCGGCTCGATGAAGTGCTGTCGGCCCGCACGGCCCGGGCCTTCTTCAATGCGGTGCATGCCGCGGGGCGCAGCGGCCAGCTGCAGCGGCTGGAGTATTCGTCCCGGCGCGGCGCCGATCGCCTGCGCCATTTCGAGGCCCGGCTGCGCATGGTGCCAACAGGGGGCGCGCTGGTGGTCATCCGCGACATGACCGACCAGAAGGAAACCGAGCTGGCCCTGCGGGAGAGCGAGGCGCGCTGGCAGTTCGCCCTCGACGGCGCCGGCGACGGGGTGTGGGACTGGAACATCGCCGAGAACCGGGTGTTCCGCTCCGACCGCTGCAAGACCATGCTCGGCTACGCGGTGGACGAGCTGCCCGATGACCACGCCAGCTGGGCTGCGCTGGTCCATCCGGAAGATCTGCCCGCCTTGCTGGAGGCCCGGCGCATTCATCTCAAGGGCGAATCGCCGATGCTCGCCATGGAGGTCCGGACGCGCGCCAGATCGGGGCGCTACAAGTGGGTGCTGGTGCGGGGCCTGGTGGTTGAGCGGGATGCCGACGGCCGCGCGCTGCGCATGATCGGCACCCATTCCGACATCGACGACGCCAAGTCGCGCGAGGCCCAGATCCTAGACCACAACCTCAATCTGGCGACGCTGGTGGATGAGCGCACCAAGGATCTGCAGGCCGCCAAGGATGCCGCCGAAGCCGCCAACGAGGCCAAGTCGGCCTTCCTTGCCAACATGTCCCACGAGCTGCGCACCCCGATGCACGGCATCCTCGGCTACGCCAAGCTGGGCGAGACCCGGGTGGCCAGCGCCGGGCACGAGAAGCTGCGCAACTACTTCGGCCGCATCCGCCTGTCCGGCGAGCGGATGCTGTTGCTGGTGAATGATCTGCTCGATCTCTCCAAGCTGGAAGCCGGGCAGATGGTGCTCAACCTGGAAACCGGCGCCTTGTCCGAGGTGGTGTCGGAGGTGATCGCCGAATTTGACCTGCTGGTCCAGGCCCGGCGGCAGTCCATCGAGCTGTCGGTGGATGAGGCGTTGCCCCTGTGCCGCTGCGATCGGGCCCGGATCGGGCAGGTGGTCCGTAACCTGCTTTCAAATGCGGTGAAGTTCACGCCGGAGGGGCGGACAATCCGCGTCCGGCTTGGGACGGGCATGCTGCCCGATGCCCGGCCGGCGCTTGTCCTGGGCGTGTCCGACGAAGGCGTGGGGATTCCGGCCAGCGAACTGGAGCTGGTCTTCGACAAGTTTGTACAAAGCTCGCGCACCCGGACGGGCGCGGGCGGAACGGGACTCGGCCTGGCGATCTGTCACGAGATCGTCGAGGCCCACCACGGGCGTATCACGGCCCGGAACAATGCCGTCTGCGGAGCGGAGTTCATCGTCGAGTTGCCGGCCCTGGGCCGGACCGAAGAGATGGCGCCCGCCCTTGCGGCACAGGGAGAAGCTTGATGAGCATGGCAAAGATACTGGTCGTGGATGACGAGCCGTTCAATCTCGACATCGTGGCTGAATACCTGGACGGGATGGATTTCGAGCTGGTGATGGTCGAGTCCGGCGAGGCCGCGTGGGCCGAGCTGGAACAGCCCGATTCCACCTTCGATCTGGTCCTGCTCGACCGCATGATGCCGGGCATGGACGGCATCCAGGTGCTCACCCGCATGAAGGCCGACCAGCGCCTGCACTCGATCCCGGTGATCATGCAGACTGCGGCCACCTCGCCCGAGCAGATCCGCGAAGGCCTGGCCGCCGGCGCCTTCTACTACCTCACCAAGCCCTTCGAGGGCGAGGCCCTGCAGACCATCATCCGCTCGGCCCTCGACGACATGCGGACCCGCCGGGAGTTGAGCGCCAACCTGGCCGATCACGCGGTGGCGCTGGGTTTCCTGGGCGAGGGCGAGTTCGTCATCCGCACCCTCGACGAAGCCCACAAGCTCGCCTCCTTCGTGGCCCTTCTTGGCCCGCAGCCGGAAACCCTGGCGATGGGCCTGTCCGAGCTGCTGGTCAATGGCATCGAGCACGGCAACCTGGGCATCGACTTTGCCGAGAAGAGCCGGCTGCGCGAGGCCGACCGCTGGGAAGACGAAGTGGATCGACGGCTCGCGCTGCCCGAGAACCAGAAGCGGGTGGTGCGGCTGCGCGTCCTGCGCGATGAGGACCGCTGGGTTTTCGAGATCTCCGACGATGGCCCGGGCTTCGACTGGCGGCGCTTCCTCGATTTCGACCCGGAGCGGGCCTTCGCGCCCAATGGCCGGGGCATCGCCCTGTCGCGCCAGCTGTCGTTCTCGAGCCTGACCTACATTCCGCCCGGCAACGTGGTCATCGTGACCGTGCCCCGGGTGCACCGCGACAAGGCGGCCAGCCAGTAATGGCCCCGACGAACCGGAATCCGGCATGCCGCGAGGCGTGCCCCCGATCGAACTTCCAGGCGGCGGCGAGCGTCCGCTGCCTGCCAACGGTAGAGTGCTGCTGATGGCTGAAAATCCACTCCGGGTGCTCGTCGCAGACGATATTGCATCCAACCGAACCATCGTGGGGGCTTTCCTCGCCCACCTGAACTGCACGCCGATCTACGCCACCGACGGTGTCGAAGCGGTCGAGCTGTTCCGCATGGAATCCCCCGATGTGGTCCTGATGGACCTGATGATGCCGCGCATGGATGGCTTCGAGGCCATCAAGCAGATCCGCGCAATGGCCGACGACCACTGGGTGCCAATCATCATCCTGTCGGCCCTGTCGGGCGAGGGCGACATCGTGCATGGCCTGGAGATCGGTGCCGACGACTATCTGGCCAAGCCCTTGTCGTTCCCGGTGTTTGCCGCCCGCTTCAAGGCCCTGCGCCGGCTGCTCGACATGCAGCGCCGGCTCGCCGGATCGCTGGAGCAGGTGCGCGCGGTGGCCAACGGCGTGATCGACGGGATCATCTCGGCGGACGAGAAGGGCACGATCCTCTCCGTCAATCGTTCTGCCACCCAGATCTTCGGCTACACCGCCAACGAGCTGGTCGGCCAGAACCTGCGGATGCTGATGCCCAACCCCCACCGGGACAAGCACGACGAATACCTTGGCCGCTACCTGAGCACCGGCGAGAAGCACGTGGTCGGCCAGATCCGCGAGCTCTCCGGCGTGCGCAAGGACGGCACCGAGTTTCCGCTGGAGCTGGGTGTCTCCGACATCACCCTGCCCAACCGCCGGATGTTCATCGGCGTGGTGCGCGATGTCTCCGAGATGCGCCGCATCCAGCGCCAGCTGGCCGAGGACGCGGCGCGGCTGCAGCGCTACCACGACGAATCCGAGCGCGAGCAGGAGCTCGCCATGGCGATCATGGAGCGCCAGGTGCGTAGCGACTGGCTGCGCGACGGCGCCGTGCAGTACGCGGTGATGCCCGCGCGCAACTTCTCCGGCGACGTGGTGGCCGTGGCCCGCTCGCCCCAGGGGGCGCTCTACGCCATGCTGGCCGACGCCACCGGTCACGGCCTGGCGGCGGCGGTGAGCGTGCTGCCGGCCCTCGGCGCCTTCTACCGGGGCGCCGCGGCCAACCAGTCACTCACCGAGCTGGTGACCGAACTCAACGGCCTGCTGTGCGGCCTGCTGCCCAAGGGGCGTTTCGTGGCCGCATCGCTGGTGCGCCTCGAGGCGGGCACCCACAAGGGCCAGATCTGGGTGGGCGGCGTGCCCGACGTGCTGCGCATCGACGATGGCGGCAAGGTGGTGCAGCGCTTCATCTCCCGCCAGCTGCCGCTGGGCATCCTCCCTTCGGAAGAAGCGGGGATCAGCCACGAGGAGTTCGTCTGGAGCGAGGTGTCGCAGATCGTGCTGTGTTCCGACGGCCTCACCGAGGCGGAGAACACCAGCGGCGAAGCCTTCGGGATGCGTGGCCTGGAGGCGACGCTGCAGGGCTCGCCGCGCAGTGGTCGGGTCAGCCGGTTGCGTCAGGCGCTCAGCCGTCACCTGGGGCGCCAGGCCGCCGGCGACGACGTCTCGGTGCTGATCCTCGACTGCGCCGTGTAAGCCCCCGCCGTCGGGCGGCGCGGCGCAGGGCCGAAGCTGGCGTGCTTTTTGCTGAGGTAAGTCGGTACTCTTTAAGGTCCGAATTCCCATGCTACGAGTGCTGGTTGTCGATTCCTCCCGCGAGCGCGCCGCCGACGTCTGTTCGGCCATCGCGCTGGCCGGTCATCAGGTGGCGGCCGTGCTTTCCAGTGCCCTGGAGCTGTCCGACCAGGTGCTGAACACCAAGCCCGACGTGATCTTCATCCAGGCCGATTCCCCCAGCCGGGACACCCTGGAACACCTCGCGATCATGAACCGGGACTGCCCGCGCCCGGTGCTGCTGTTCTCCCAGGACGCCGACTCCGAGATGATCCGCCGTGCCGTGAAGGCCGGCGTGTCGTCGTATGTCGTTGATTCCGTGTCACCTGCGCGCCTGGACGCGGTGGTCGAGGTGGCCATCGCCCAGTTCGAAGCCTTTCAGCACATGCGCGCCGAGCGCGACGACGCCACCCGCAAGCTCTCCGAGCGGATCACCATCGACCGGGCCAAGGGTGTGCTCATGAAGGCCCGCGGCCTCGACGAGAACGCGGCCTACCACGCGCTGCGCAAACTGGCGATGGAGCGGGGCCGCAAGCTGGCCGACGTGGCCCAGGACGTGATCGACATGTCTAACCTGTTGCTGTGACGTAATCCGAAAGTGGTAGTTGCTCCGCGGGTGGGGCCTTGATTCGGGGCGGAGGCGCGGTGGCGGCTCCGCCCCGAATCCTTTTGAAACGCCCGCCGCACCCAATGGCCTGCCGTGCTGCGCGGCCGGATGATCCGGCGTGGTGCGAAATCGGCGGGTGTTGCACTGCAACAGTGCATCAGAAAGGGGTGATTCAACTACCCAAAAGGGGGTATGGATTCACCCAAAACAATCTTTGTTATACAAATCAATGAATTAAAAATACTGGCACGGTCCTCGCTAAATGTTGGTTGTCGGACCAACGGCGGCCCGACTTGATCAGGCGATCTCACTTGGACAAGGGCGTCCATCCCCTCGCGGGTTATTGCGGGGAGATGTGGCGCCCGTTTTTTTTGAATTTTCGATTTCACGATCAGGGGCGAGCGATGAGCAAGCAATTCGACGACAAGTTTCTTTCCCGCCGCGGCTTTCTCAAGGCTGGGGCTGGCCTCGGAGGTATGGCGGCAATGGGCACGATGATTCCTGCGGGTGGTGTGTGGGCTGCCGGTTCGGACAAGCCGGAGCTGGAAGAGGTGAAGATCGGTTTCATCCCGCTGACTGACTGTTCGTCGGTGGTGATGGCCTCGGTGATGGGCTTCGACAAGAAGTACGGCATCAAGATCACCCCCAGCAAGGAAGCCTCCTGGGCCGGCGTGCGCGACAAGCTCGCCAACGGCGAACTCCACGCCGCCCACGTGCTGTACGGCCTGGTGTATGGCCTGCACCTGGGCATCGGCGGCCCCAAGAAAGACATGGCCGTGCTCATGACCCTCAACAACAACGGTCAGGCCATCACCCTCTCCAACGGCCTCAAGGACAAGGGCGCGGTGGATGGCGCCAGCCTCGCCAAGGTGATCGCGAAGAAGGAAAAGGAATACACCTTCGCCCAGACCTTCCCCACCGGCACCCACGCCATGTGGCTGTACTACTGGCTGGCCGCCCACGACATCGACCCGTTCAAGGACGTCAAGAACATCGTCGTGCCGCCCCCGCAGATGGTCGCCAACATGCGCGTCGGCAACATGGACGGCTACTGCGTCGGCGAACCCTGGAACCAGCGCGCCATCGTCGACAAGATCGGCTTTACGGCCGTGACCACCCAGGACATCTGGACCGACCACCCCGAGAAGGTGCTGGGCTCCACCGCCGAGTTCGCGGCCAAGTACCCCAACACAGCCCGGGCGATGATCTGCGCGATCCTCGAAGCCTCCAAGTGGATCGACGCCAGCGCCGCCAACCGCTCGAAGACCGCCGAGACCGTCGCCGCCAAGAGCTATGTGAACACCGACGTGGATGTGATCCGCAGCCGGATGATCGGCCAGTACGAAAACGGCCTGGGCAAGAGCTGGTCCGAGAAGAACTACATGAAGTTCTACAACGACGGCCAGGTGAACTACCCCTACCTGTCCGACGGCATGTGGTTCCTCACCCAGCACAAGCGCTGGGGCCTGCTCAAGCAGGACGTGGATTACCTCGCCGTAGCCAAGGCCATCAACAAGACCGATCTCTACAAGCAGGCAGCCAGCATCGTCGGCGCGCCGGTGCCCAAGTCGGACTTCCGCACCTCCAAGCTCATCGACGGCGTGGTGTGGGACGGCAAGGACCCGAAGAAGTACGCCGCCAGCTTCAAGATCAAGGCCTGACCGGCGGGCGGGCCGGCACCACCGGCCCGCCACCCCAAACCCCGATTCAATCCCGCACGCAACCCGACAGGCTCACCCGCCGTCACGAAGATCACGGAGATCACCATGACCACTGCATCGCTAACGTCCGGCCTCGTTGCCGTCCGGCCCGAAGCCGAGTCTGCCCCGGTCGTCCGGGGTGAAGTCACCAAGACAGAGGATTCCAAGATGGGCGCCACGACCCACACCGACAAAGCCGCCGCCGCGCCCGCCAAGGCAGACGATTCCGTCTCCTTCGGCACCCACCTGGGCAACTTCGTCCGCAAGGTCATCCCGCCGCTGCTCGGCTTCGCGCTGGTGATCGGCGTGTGGGCGCTGGTGGCGATGAAATCCGCCGACTTCCCCGGCCCCGGCAAAACCTGGGACGCCGCTGTCGTGCTGTTCTCCGACCCCTTCTACAGCAACGGCCCCAACGACCAGGGCATCGGCTGGAACATCCTGTCGTCCCTCAAACGCGTCGCCATCGGCTTCGGCGTGGCCGCGCTGGTGGGCATCCCGCTGGGCTTCATCATCGGCCGCTTTGCCTTCATGAACAGCATGCTCGAGCCGATCATCAGCATCCTGCGCCCGGTCTCGCCGCTGGCCTGGCTGCCCATCGGCCTGATGGTCTTCAAGGCCGCCGATCCGGCCTCCACCTGGACGATCTTCATCTGCTCCATCTGGCCGATGATCCTCAACACCGCCCAGGGCGTGCAGCGCGTGCCGCAGGATTACCTCAACGTGGCGCGGGTGCTCAACCTCTCCGAGTTCAAGATCATCACCAAGATCCTGTTCCCCTCGGTGCTGCCCTACATGCTCACCGGCATCCGCCTGTCCATCGGCACCGCCTGGCTGGTGATCGTTGCGGCCGAAATGCTCACCGGCGGCGTCGGCATCGGCTTCTGGGTGTGGGACGAATGGAACAACCTCAAGGTCGAGCACATCATCATCGCCATCTTCGTGATCGGCATCGTCGGCCTGCTGCTCGAACAGCTCCTGCTGCTGATCGCCCGCCGCTTCAGCTACGGCGCCAACTGATACTGCCCCGAGGAGAATGCAAATGAACGCCATCGTCAAAGTCGAAAACGTCGGCATGAGCTTCGACACCAAGAAAGGCCGCTTCATCGCCCTGCAGAACGTCAATCTGCAGATCAAAAAGGGCGAAGTCGTCTCGCTCATCGGCCACTCGGGCTGCGGCAAATCCACGCTGCTCAACCTCATCGCCGGCCTCACCCTGCCCACCTCGGGGGTGATGCTGTGCAACGGCCGCGAGATCGCCGGCCCCGGGCCTGAGCGCGCGGTGGTCTTCCAGAACCACTCGCTCCTGCCCTGGCTCAACTGCTTCGAGAACGTCTATCTCGCCGTCGAGCGCGTGTTCGGCACCAAGGAAGGCAAGGAAAAGCTCAAGGCCCGCACCAACGAAGCCCTCGAGATGGTGCACATGAGCCACGCCGCCCAGAAGCTGCCCCACGAAATCTCCGGCGGCATGAAGCAGCGCATCGGCATCGCCCGCGCCTTCGCCATGGAGCCCCAGATCCTGCTGATGGACGAACCCTTCGGCGCCCTCGACGCACTCACCCGCGCCTCGCTGCAGGACGAACTCATCGGCGTGATGGAAAAGACCGGCGCAACGGTGGTGATGGTCACCCACGACGTGGATGAAGCCGTGCTGCTCTCCGACCGCGTGGTAATGATGACCAACGGCCCCGCCGCCACCATCGGCGAGATCCTCGAAGTGAAGCTCCCCAAACCCCGCGACCGCCTCGCCCTGGCCCACGACGCCCACTTCGTCGAATGCCGGGCGGCGATTCTGGAGTTCTTGTATCAGAAGCAGATGAAGAAGGCGGCTTAGTGGACGCCCCCCGAAGCGCCTGCGGCGCCTCCCCCCACTGGGGGGCAGGCCGGCCGCTTCGGGGCGGCCGTGCGCGGCCGGCCTTGGTTCGTGCCTTTTCTGCTCGAGTCGGCTTATGGGGATAGTGCAGCGTAACCCGACTACTCCTATCAGACGCGTCGGCCGGTGCTTCACTGTGCCGTATCGAACCGGAAGGGTGGGGGAAGTCCTTTGGTATTCCTACTCGAACTGCCGGGTTAGCGGTTTAGTCCTTGAGCCACTTATGCAACGCATACACGCCCCCAGCCACTGCGAGCGGAGCTGCGCATGTGATGACTACGCCAGTTGCCATGCCGCCACCGACGACACCGCCCACTGCGGCGAGGCCAGAAGTAATTCCTGCTGCTGACAGCCCTCCAACGGCTCCCGCCGCCGAAACAGTTGCCACAGAGCCCGCAACGCCAGCTCCGGCACCAAGACCTGCAGCGATTTTTTCATCTGTTTCGATGTTGTCACTTGTAAGTGCCGCTGCCAGAGCTCCACCGGCAAGAACTGGCGCCGCCGCAACGCCGATTCCTGCAGCCATGCCCCCGCCGACGAGGCTCCCAAGGGTGGCTAAGCCAGATGTCATGCCTGCCGCGGACAGCCCTTCTACAGCACCCAGCGTTGAAACAGCAGCTAAGGAGCATGCTGCACCTGAAGCTCCGCCTCCGGCTGTACTTGAAACTACTTTCAAACTTTCTTCGCTCATTTTGATCTCCATGAAAAACACTCTCTAAACGATCCCAAAGCGGCTGTAGGGGATAGCTGCTAACGCGGCACCGGAGTATGCGTAGGGGTTAGCATACGTAGGTCGGGTTAGTACCCGTAGGTCGGGTTAGCGCAGCGTAACCCGACAACCCGCGATCGGCCCTACTCACGCCCGACGCCCTCAAAACACATCGAATCACGCCCCCAATTCGGCGCATAAACCCCGTCCTTCACATAGCATACGTAGGTCGGGTTAGCGCAGCGTAACCCGACAATCCCTGATCGGCCCTACTCACGCCCGACGCCCTCCAAACACATCAAATCACACCCCCAATCCGGCGCATAAACCCCGGCCTTCACATAGCGGCCGAAGCTGGAGTACGGCCACGCTGCGGGTGATCGGGCCAATCCATGCTTGACCGGGTTGTAATGGATGTAATCCACATGGCGGGCAAAGTCGGCTTCATCGCGGATCTGATGTTCCCAATATCGATGTTGCCACACGGCCTGTTCGCCCTTCTTCAAGCGCGCCGCATCAGGCGTGCGCCGGCATTCATCCGGGCAATGCTTGGTGAACACGCTCTTGATCAGACGCCAGCGGGTCGAGAAGTCGCCATCGTCCGGCGGCAAGGTCCAGATGCAGTGAAGATGATCCGGCATGACCACGATGGCGTCGATCTCGAACGGACGTGATTGGCGAACGGAGCGGAAGGCATTGCGCAGCACATCGACGGCTTCAGCCGAAGCCAGAATAGGCCGGCGGCGATCCGTCACGAGGGTGAAGAAGAAGGTGCCGCCGGGGACGATGGCGCGTCGATAGTGCATGGAAGGTGTCGGGTTACGCTGCGCTAACCCGACCTACGAGACTCGTCCGTGCTGGCCTTCCAGTTCTTCCGAAGTGATCCGACCGTTGCATTTGTGCCTGCCTTTCGGCCGCTTGGGTAAGACAAAGAAACACTTCCGCTGGGCAAGTTGAATGTCTCTTCTATAGTCTTGATCATCGAAGGAATGCTTGAATCGCTCCGGGCGACTCTATATCGCTTGGCATTTGCGGCCTTCTGATACACCTTTGAAATCTCTATGACCGCGTCTTCTGGGTAGGTGACGCCTGACGAAATGAGTCCGGCCTCTCGTAGTACCTTCAGTGCGTGGCGAATTCCAATGACTCGATGTTTTATAGGATCAGTAAACATTGTGGCTCGATTGAAGTTGAGTCGGAGTTGGTTCGAGTGAGTAGTTCGGTGGCAACTTGGCTTTCCTGAGGCCTAACGTTTGAATTGAGTGGCCTCGCGCGGCTTTATGCGCGGGGTCCGCTCGAATGATGGATTGGGCACCTATGAACGCCTAGCCTTGAGTTCGACAAGCGTGGAATACAGGACGATGAATTTCACGGCCTCCATTGCTGACCATAGAGAAACAATTGCTTGGCTTTCTGCCCCTTGCGCATCTACGAAGTAGCCAACGAAATGGTTTCCATCGACCCATTTGAACTTGAAGTCGGCTGCATGATGCAAGCGGTGAGAAATTAATAGTTGGCCAAGTTCATTTGTAACCGTAACGGTGACGTCGTCGAGTTCGTTCAGTGATTTGAGGCGACTGACTATTTTCTCTTGGAGTGTTGCCATCGAATATTCCTTTGCGTCGATTGTGACGTGATGAATTGTCAAGCGCGAACCGGTGTGAGGCTATCCTTCTGCCACCCCCAATGCCGTATGCCGTACCAATCTACCGCGCACCGCTTCAGCCCGCAAGCATGGCGTCGGGCTGCTGTTGGCATGATTGCGATCGGATGATATTCGGCGCGGGGCCGGTATGAATGGCCGCGTGAAAGGAACACAGCCCGGCAGCCCCACTGCACTCCCGGGCCGTGCCTCAACCCATCAACCCTTCTCAGCAGCCTTGCCGCTGCGTTTCGGGCGGCTGCGCTCCGATTTCTTCTTCATTCCCAGCGCGGCGATCTGGTCGGAGTCGGGGCCGAAGAGGACGACGGCTTCGTCTTTTACGCCCATCGCGATCTTGTGGACGGCGTTGCGGTCGGTGAGGAGGGCGCTGCGGGCGGCGGCGAGGGCGTTCTCGGCGAGGATGACGGCGGTTTCGGAGTGGTTGAGCCGATCGAGCGCGGCGGTGGCGGATTCGAGGCTGTAGGCGGGGTTGTGCGGGGTGTAGCCGTCGATGCCCGAGAGGGCGCGGATCAGTTCGATGTCGTTCTTGAGTTGCAGCGGGGAGATGCGGGTGATGGCGCCGGTGGTCATGGGTCCTCCTGGGGTGATGGCGTGCCGGGTGGCGTTAGAAAGGCGTCATGGTATCCATGAAATCGCCATTTTGGAATGGTGAATGCATTTGTTGGTGGCGGGTGCAGGTTGCGCGGAGGCGGGCGAAGCCAACGCGGGGGATGGGTGAGGGACGGACAGGGCGAGGGGAGGCGTTTGCACGCGCGGGTGAAGGCGTTGCAGCGCAGCGGGAGGTATTTCGGGCGGCGTAGGTCGGGTTAGCGGAGCGTAACCCGACGTTCCGTGGCTGGATTGGCGGTGTGAGCCGTGGGCGGTTCACACCGTAGCGGACGGGGTATCGGTGGCGCCGGGGTGGATTGGGCGGGGAGATTGTCGGGTTACGCTGCGCTAACCCGACCTACCTTCTGCGGGGGCTGCGAATGCTTCTCGCAGGGCTGCGTGAAGCATTCGCAGGCTTGCGTGAAGCAATCGCAGGCGTGTGTGAAGGATTCGCAGCGCTGCGAGAACGATTCGCAGGCCTGCGAGAAGCAAGTGCACGGCTGCGAGAAGCAATCGCAGCGCTGTGTGAAGCATTCGCAAGGCTGCGTGAAGGATTCGCAGCCTTGCGAGAGGGATTCGCAGGCTTATTTGAGGGGGAAGCCGCGGGCTTTGAGGGCGTCGGTCAGGCGGTCGCGGCCGGTGAGGGCGGCGGCGTCGCGGATGCGCTTGGCGGAGTGGTTGGACCAGGTGCCGCGGACCTTCATGCCCTGGCTGGCGTAGAAGGCGGCCATCGCGCCGTCGTATTCGGCGAGGCCGGCAGCCTGGGCTGGGAGGGAGTAGGTCTCGTTGTGCAGCACGACGGACTGCGGCGGGCGCGGTTTGACGGCCGCCGGCTGGGCGGGGTCGGGCGTGCCGACGCAAAGGCCAAACACCGCAACCACGCGGGGCGGGAGCTGCAGCTCGGCGGCGACGTTTTCGGGCTGGTTGCGGATGCCGCCGATGTAGACGGTGCCAAGGCCCAGGGATTCGGCGGCGGCCACGGCGTTCTGGGCGGCGAGCGACGCGTCGATGAAGCCCACTTCAAGCATCTCGAGGTAATCCAGCGCGGCGTGGGCTTCGCCGGCGGTGTTGGCGACCTGTTCGAGCCGGGCGAGATCGGCCAGCCAGACGAGGAAGAGGGGGGCCTGGCGGATGTGGGGCTGGTCGCCGGCCATCATGGAGAGGCGCGCCTTGCGTTCGGGGTCGCGCACCGCGACGACGCTCCAGGCGTGCAGGTTGGAGGAGCTGGCGGCCGATTGCGCCGCGGCCACGATGGCGGCGAGCTGGTCATCCGAGACCGGATCGGGCAGGTAGGCGCGCACCGAGCGGTGGGCCAGCAGGTGGTCGATGATCGGCGAGCGGGCGGCGGGTACTGCCACTTCGGGCGAGCCGTAGCGGGCCTGGTAGAGGGCCTGTTGGGTGGGGGTGGGGGCGTTCATGGCGTTCCTGACGTGTGACCCGGCAGGGGCGGGGCGCCGCCTGCCGTCAAGGCCGTGATTTTAGCGCCAGGAACGCCGGGGGAATCAGCCCGCGCGGGTGCGGCGGCTGCGGGCGGGGGGCGCCACTTCGGTCTTCTCGGCGGGCTCTGCGTCGCCGGCGAGGGCTTCGGACACCTGACGCACCTGCTCCTCGACCAGATCGGTGCCCTGGGCGGCGGCATCGGCGAGGCCGTTGAAGCCGGATTCGGCCTGACGCAGGGCTTCGCGGGCGTGGTCGATCAGGGCTTCGCCGGTGGCGTCGGCGGAGAGGGCCGCGCGGTCCATCTGACGCTGCAGCACGGTGTCGAACACGGCCACCTGATCCTTGGCCATCTGCAGCAGGGCCTGCTGGGCGTCGCCGAAGATCTCGAAGCATTCGCTCACCAGCCCGGCGGATTCGCCGCGCCATTCGGCGAGGCGTTCGAGGGGCAGGGGCTCGAAGCGGAAGCTGCGCGCTTCGGCGAGCTCTTCGAGGTGGTCGCGGCCTTCGTCCAGGGCCAGGCGTCCGGCGCGCAGGGCGAGCTCGGACAGCCGCTCGGTGGCCTCGACCCAGGCGCGGGAGGCGGCGTGCAGGTTGTCGATGGTGTGGATGCGGGTGTGCTGGATGTCGCTGGGCGAGAGGTACATGGCTGTCTCCGGATGGGTGGGAGGGACGGCCAGCTTAGGCCGCCCCCGTTGCAGCCGGATGACATCGGCGCGCGCTGCTCAGGGCGTGAGGCGCTCCATCATGCGCACCAGATCGGGGATGGAGGCGGCCCCCATCTTGCGCATCACGTTGTGGCGATGGACCTTGACGGTCATCTCGGTGACGCCCAGCTCGGCCGCGGCCTGCTTGTTGAGCGCGCCCTTGATGACGTAGGCGATCACCTCCTTCTCGCGGGCGGTGAGGGACGCGTACTTGCGGCGGATCTCGTCCACCTCGCCGTGCTCCTTGCGGGCGGCGCGGGCGCGGGCGAGGGCGGTGTCGATGGCGCCCAGCAGGTCCTCGTCGCGGAAGGGTTTGGGCAGGAACTCGGCCGCGCCTTCCTTCATCTTCATCACCGCCATCGGGATGTCGCCGTGGGCGGTGATGAAGATGATGGGGATGGCGTCGCCGGCGCGGGCGAGGGCCTGCTGCAGCTCTGTGCCGGTCATGCCCGGCATGCGCACGTCGAGCACCAGGCAGGCGACGCCGGCCTCCCGCGGGGCGGCGAGGAAATCCGCCGCCGACGGATAGGTGCGCACCGCCAGCCCCACCGACCGGAGCAGGCTGCTGAGGGCTTCGCGCACCGAGAGGTCGTCGTCGACGACGTGGACGAGGTCGGGCTGGGTCATGGAAATGCGGTTTGGCATCGCTTGACGATAAAGTCTGCAGGTCGGGCTTCAGTCCGACACCCCGCGTTGATTCTGCGCCGGCGTTGTCGGACTGAAGTCCGACCTACAGGGGGGCCATCGCTTAATGGGGGCCTTTTCTCTGGTGTCATGGGTGTTGGCGGATGGCGTTCAGGCATCGGGGATGGTGAACACGAAGCACGCGCCGCCGGGCTGGGTGCGGTCGAGCCACAGGCGGCCACCGTGGTTCTCGATGATCGAGCGGCTGATGGCGAGGCCCATGCCCAGCCCGTCGGGCTTGGTGGAGAAGAAGGCGTCGAAGAGCTTCGCCTCGCTCTCCGGTCGCACGCCGGGGCCGCTGTCGTGCACCGCGATGCGCACGCCGCCGCTGGGCTCGGCATCCACCCGGATCGCCAGCGCGCGCTCGCCTGCGGGCGTGTCGCGCAGGGCGTCCACCGCATTGACGATGAGGTTGAGGATCACCTGCTGCAGCTGCACCGCGTCGGCGGTGAAGGCCGGCGGCGGGGTGGGCAGGTGGACGCGCACCCGTACGCCGTTGTCGGTGAGCATGGCCTGGAGCATCTGCAGCAGCTCGTCCAGCAGGCGGGCGATGGGGATGGGTTCGCGGCGGAGCTCGCCGGCCCGCAGGAACTTGCGGATGCGCGCGATCACCTCGCCGGCGAGGGTGGCGTCGCGGTTCACCCGGTGCAGCGCGGCGGCCACTTCGTCGAGGTTAGGCGTGGCGAGGGACAGCCAGCGCAGGGCGGCCTGGCTGTTGGTGATGACGGCGGCGAGGGGCTGGTTCACCTCGTGGGCGATGGAGGCGACGAGCTCGCCCATGGCGGTGAAGCGCGACACCCGCGCGAGTTCGCCCCGCGTGGCGGCGAGGGAGCGTTCGGCCTCCATCCGCGAGGTGATGTCCTCGACGATCACCGCCAGCATCGGGCCGTCCTCGGCCATCGCCGGGATGCGCGAGGCCGACACGTTGGCCCACAGGTAGCCGCCGCCGCGCCGCTCGTAGCGCTTTTGCGTGTGATAGGCCGGCAGCTCGCCATCCACGAGTCCATGCACGTTGCGGCGGGTGGTGGCGCGCTCGGAGGCTTCGGTGATGGCGATGAGCGACACCCCCGCGATGTCCTCCGGCCCGTAGCCGAGCATGCGCTGCAGCGCCGGGTTGGCCGAGAGGATGCGCCCATCCCGGTCGGCCAGCGCGATGCCCACCGCGGTGTTCTCGTAGAGCCCCAGCCAGCGGCGGTCGGACACCTGCAGGGCGGTGAAGCTGCGTTGAAGGGATTTGCGGCTCTCCACGAGGCCGGCGGTGAGCTCCCAGATGTCCGAGGCCTGGGTCTGCAGCTCTTTCTGCAGGATGTCCACGGTGCGCTTAACCGTAACCAGGTTGTGCACCCGGGCGCGCAGCTCCTGGGGCGAGAAGGGTTTGGTGAGGTAGTCCTGGGCGAGCTCCTCCAGCAGCCGCTCGCGCAGGGCGTCGTCGGCGCGGGCCGAGAGCACCAGCGCCGGCACGTTGGGGAAATCCGGCCGGCTGCGCAGGGTGCGCAGAAAGGTCTCGCCGTCGCAGCGGGGCATCATCAGGTCGGTGACGATGAGGTCCGGCGGGTCGGCGAGGGCGGCTTTGATCCCGTCGTCGCCGTCTTCTTCGAGGGTGACGTTGTATTCGTCCACCAGCACGTCGTGGAGGAAGTGGCGCAGATCCGGGTTGTCCTCCACCACCAGCACCCGCGGGCGGCCCGGGCGGAAGGCGCTGGGGGCGGGCTCGGCCTGCGGGAGCGGTGGGGTGTCGGCGGTGGGCAGGGCAGGGGCTTTCGGTGCGCTGTTGGTACGCACGTAGGCGCCGTCGGGGGCCTGCAGGGGCAGCTCGAGCTGGAACAGCGCGCCGCCGCCGGGGGCGTCGAGCACCACCACCGTGCCCCGGTGCAGCTCGACGAACTCCTTGACGATGTTGAGCCCCAGCCCGCTGCCGATGGCGCCGAGCTGCTCGTCGCCCTGGGTGAAGCGGTCGAAGATGTGCTGCTTCATGGCGTCGGGCACGCCGGGGCCGGTGTCCTGCACCTCGATCAACAGGCGTTCGCCGGCGAGGCGCTCGACACGGCAGGCGATGCGCCCGCCGGCGGGGGGGAACTTGAAGGCGTTGGAGAGCAGGTTGGTGAGCACGCGGACGAGCTTGGCCCGGTCGATGTCGGCGTAGAGCCCACCGTCGTCGTCGGGCTCGCCGCGCACTATCAGGCGGATGGCGCGGGCCTCCGCCTCGCCCTCGAAGCCGGCGGCGATCTCGCGGATCAGCGCCATCACATTGACCCGGGCGTAGGCCATGGGCATCCGGTCGGAGTCGATGCGGGCGAGGTCGAGCAGGTTGTTCACCTGCTGCAGCAGCGACTGGGCGTTGCGCTTGATGGCGGTGAGGCGGGCGCGCTCCCGCTCGGTGCGGGCGGTGGTCTCGTGGATGAGCTGGTCCACCGGGCCGAGGATGAGGGTGAGCGGGGTGCGCAGCTCGTGGCTCACGTTGGCGAAGAACTTGGTCTTGAAGCCGTCGATCTCCTTGAGCTTCTCCAGCGCCACCTGCAGCTCGCCGTTCTTGCGGGTGAGCTCGGCGCTGTTGGCGATCTTCTCGGTGATGTTGCGCCCTTCGGGCAGCAGGAAGGCCACGTGGCCGCTGTCGTCGAGGATGGGTGTGAGGGAGAAGTCGATGGCAATGGTCTTGCTGCCGTGGAGGTCGCCATACACCTCGAAGTCGCAGCGCACGAAGCGCCCGGCGCGGGCCTCGCCGATCATGTCGCGCACCCGGTGGCGCACTTCGTCGGAGACCGACCACCAGCGGGCCTCCCAGAAGGGCCGGCCGACCACCTCGTCGAGGCTGAGGCCGGCGCCGTCCAGCGCGGCCTGGTTGATCTCCAGCACCGTGCCGTCCACGTCCAGCAGGCCGAGGAACTGGTACATGGAGTCGAGGATGATGCGGGCCATCTTCTGGCGCCGCACGTCATGGGTGTCGTCGTCGCCCAGCACGACGCCGCGCACCGATGTCTGTCTGGTCACGCTGTGGGTGTCCTCCTGTCGATGGCGGGTCGGCCCGCCATCATCACGATACGTCGCCCGGGGCGGCGATGCGAAGCCCTTTGCACCGGCGCGTCAGAAAAAGCGGTCGAAGTGGATCTGCCCGAAGGGCACGCGGTGGCCAACCATCAACATCTCCTGCAGGGCCTGGGTCATGGGCGGCGGGCCGGCGAAGTAGAACTCGTAGCCGGCCAGCGGATCGGGCAGCAGGCGGGTGACGGCGTCGTGGACGTAGCCGGTCTCGCCCTGCCACGCGCCGTCGTCGCCCGGCAGCGACACCACCGGCACGTAGCGGATACGGTCGCCAAAGCCATCCAGCTTGGACAGCAGGGCTTCGCCGCAGACGTCCCGCGGGGTGCGCGCGCCGTAGAAGAAGTGCAGCGTGCGATCCTTCAGCAGCCCGGCCTCGGCGGCGCCGCGGGCGATGGAGATCATCGGCGCGAGGCCCGATCCGCCTGCCACGCAGACGATGTCGCGGGGGGCGTCGGTGCGCAGCCAGGCCACACCGTAGGGGCCGTCGAGGCCGATGGCGTCGCCCACCTTGAGCTTGTCGAACAGCACGTGGGTGCCCTGGCCGTGGGGCACGCGGCGGATCTGGAAGTGCCATTCGCCGCCGTCGTTGGCGGTGTTGGAGAGCGAATAGGCGCGGGATGAACTGACGCCCGGCAGGTCGAGCATCGCGTACTGCCCGGGCAGGAAGGCCGCCGGGCTGTTGGTGACGAAGCGGAACTCGCGGATGTCGTGGGTGAGGTCGGTGATGCCGGCAAGGCGCGCCGTCTGGCGGGCGGGGCGGATGCGCGGCACGTACTCGGGGCCGCCCGGGGCCTTGATGCGCAGCGGCCCGGTGGCGCGGCACTGGCAGGCCAGATGACGGCCGCGGCGGCGGTCGCGCTCCGAGAGGCCGGGGGCGTCGGGCCACAGGGTGTCGAGCTCGCCTTCGACCAGCTCGAACTTGCAGGCGCCGCAGCCGCCGGAGTTGCATTCGTGGGCAAGGCCAACCCCGGCGCGCAGGGCCGCGCGGAGCACGGTGTCGCCATCTGCCTGGGCAAAGCTGGCGCCGTCCTTCTCGTTGTGGATGAGGATCTCTTGCATGGAGGGCTCCCGGCGCGGGCGGCGGTGCTGGCCGCGCCCGCGCGCTGTGGGTTACAGGCCGAGGGACCGGCGGAAGTCGCGGGTGGCGGCGCGGGCCGAGGCGGCGGCCTCAGGCACGTCGGGCAGGGCCGCGCAGTAGGCGTCGATGGCCTTGTCGGCGAGGGGCTCCCACTTGGCGATCCAGCCCTGGATGAGCTCCAGGTTGCCCGGCGTTTCGAGGGCCGTGCGCACGAAGGCGGCGACCCAGCGGCGGTGGCGGGCGGAGTCGATCAGCTGGGCGTCGGTGAGGAGCGCCAGCAGCATGTCGCCGTTGTGGCGGGCGGATTCGCCCAGGCGGCGCAGCACGGTCTCCTCGATGGCCGGCTTGGCGACGAGGTTGAGCACGACGATGGCCTCGCCCCAGTCCCACACCGTCAGGGCGCGCTCCATCAACTCGCGGAAGCCCTGCCAGGCGGCGTCTTCTTCCCAGTAGCGGCGCTCGTCGGCCCCGAAGCCGGTTTCGGTGAAGGTGCTGGACAGCTCGCGGGTGCGGTAGGCGGTGTGGGAGAGCCAGCGCAGGCTGTCGGCCATCTGGAAGTAGTGGCAGTTGGTGATGGTGCTGGCGGGCGACACCTGGCCCACGTAGGCCGAGGCCATCTGCACGGTGTGGAACAGGTAGCGGGCCGGCGTGTACAGGCGGGCGAGGGTGCCGGCCCAGCGCGGGTCGAGGGCCTTGTCGTGCTCGCGCTGGTTGAACTGGTCGAACAGGCCGGTGACGTAGGTTTCCTGGCCGTCCTGCATCAGGTTGTAGGTGCGGTAGACGACTTCCTCGGGGTCGCGGAAGGCGTTCCAGTCGGCGTGCTTGAGGGCAGTGCCGAAGGTGTGCTTCTTGTACCACTCGTTCATGAACAGGCCGGGCGAGAGCTCGTAGGGCGCGTTCGGGTCGCGGTCGTTGTAGTGCAGGTTGGCGCTGACGATCTCGTATTCGCTGGGCTTCCTGCGGCGGGTGGCCAGGTGGCTCCAGGTCTTCTGGGGCTTGAGCACTTGGGCTTCGGTCATGGTTGTCTCCTCCGGTGTTCTGTCTTGTCTTGTGTGTGCTTGGGGCGGGCTCAGAGCTTCTTGGCGAAGTAGAAGCGCACCGAGTCGTCGCGGCTCTCGATCTGGCCGGCGAAGGAGCTCAGGTCCACTTCCAGGTCGTTCATCTTGAAGGGGCGGCCGAGTTCTTCTTCGATGGTGGCCTGGCGCAGGATCATTTCGTGTTCGGTGTGGATGCGGATGTAGGCCCGCTTGTCGTCCACGAAGACTTCCTTGCCGGGGTTGTCGACCTTGGCGGCCTCGATGACGGCCTGGGCCAGGTCGCCGGCGCGCATCACCGGGCCGACCAGATTGTTGTGATAGGCCTGCGCGGAGCTGGTTGTGCTCATGGGGTTCTCCTGGGTTCAGCTGTGGGCGAAGAGCGGTTCGACGCCTTCGGTGCTCACGTAGATGTCGTCGCCGTCGATGCGCACGGGATACTTGGCGAGCGCGCAGTCGTCGGGGTTGATGCCCTTGCCCGAGCTGGCGTCGAACTGCCACAGGTGGGCGCGGCAGATCAGCTTCTTGCCGTCGAACTGGCCTTCGGCGAGGGAGATGTCCTGGTGCGGGCAGACGCCCTGGAAGGCGGCGATCTCACCGCCTTCGGCGCACACCAGCACGATCTCGTGGTCGTTGACGGTGAAGGGGGCCATCTCGCCTTCCCACACGTCGTCGACGGTGCATATCTTGGTAAAGCTCATGTCTTGCTCCGGGTGCGGGGCGGGCTCAGGCGGCCTGCCAGATGATCTCGACGGTCTCGGTGGGCTTGAGGCCGGCGTCGGCCACCTTCAGGTCGCGCGGCAGGAACTCCGTCGCGCCCTGCTGGCGCACGCGCAGGATGTGGCCGGGGCGGGCGCGCACGCGGCGGCCGACCGAATGGACGGCGGCGGCGGCGGCCACTTCGTCCATGGTGTTGTCGGTGTCGACGGCGACCAGCTGCAGCACGAAGTCGCCTTCAAAGTTGGAGGTGAGGGGGAACAGGGCCATGGGGAATCTCCGGGTGTCTGGTTGCCCGGCGCACGCCGGCGCCGGGTTTGCGATGGGGCGGGCTCAGCCGGCCTTGCGGGTGGCGCGCAGGGCGCGGTAGACCTCGGCCCAGGCGTAGTTGTGGGCGTCGTCGCCCATCTCGCCCGGCGCGAGGTTCATGTAGGCCAGCGCGCCTTCGAGGTTCATGGGCTGGATCATCCCGGCCAGGAAGCGGTCGACGATGCTGAGGTGGCCGGCGTAGCGCTCCGGGTCCTGCTCGAAGACCCAGCGATCCACCTCGGAGCCGAAGTGGTAGAGCCGGCCGTTGTATTCGAGCGGGTAGTCCTTGACGTTCCAGCCTTTGCCCGGCGTGCCGAGGATGGGCAGCTGGCACATGTTGCACACGTAGGGCAGGGTTTCCGGGTAGGTCATCGCCATGTTGCCGTCCACCACGTTGTCGATGAACACGTCCCAGCACTGGCCCCAGGTGTCGTTCCAGCCGG
>NZ_CALAYQ010000009.1:0-41750 GCF_937894855.1 uncultured Zoogloea sp. | reverse complement strand
ATAGTACAAGGTGACTGGAGTTCAGACGTGTGCTCTTCCGATCTGTGACGTCGGCAGCCACGATTTCAGACTTTTGGTGCGCCCCCCGCCTGGCCCCGGCCGCATGGGGTCAGGCGACGAGCGTGTCGCCCGGGCCCGGCGCGTAGCTCGACCACCAGCGGTCGATCAGCGCCGGCGCCGCGTCCGAGCGCGCGTCACCGGCGGCCGCGTCCGCCGCCACCCGGCGCTTGCACTCCTCGGCCGGCGTCGCCAGCACCACCACGCGCTCGGCCCCCACCACGTCGCGCCACCAGGCGCGCCACCGTGCCTCGGGCTCCGAGGCGATCAGCCAGGCACGGGGCCAGCGGCGGCGGGCGGCGGGCCGCATCAGGTCGCCCAGCAGCTCGTTGCGCAGGCGCAGCACGTCGCCCACCTGTCCGCCTGACAGGGCCACCCGCCGGTCCGCCCCGAGATGCGCGCGCGCCAGCGTGTCCATGCAGATCACGAGATCGGCCGGTCCCGCGTGGCGCCGCGTCCAGGTCGACTTGCCGGCGCCCGGAGGCCCGCAGACCACGGTCAGCGGCACCCGCGCCGGCCGGAACCAGGACGGATGCGCCATCGGCCCGTCCGCCCCTCCCCCGGTCCGCCCGCCGAGACCCGCCCGCGCCGCCCGCGCATCGGCGGTCTTCGCGTTGTGGCAGGCCTGGCACAGCAGCTCGATGTTGCTCGCGTCGAGCGGCGCGCCGCCGTCCCGGAGCTCGATCACGTGGTCGGCGATCACCCGATGGCCCGAGCCGCAGCGCTGGCAGCGCGCGCCCCGTTCCCGCTTGATCCGGGTCACCAAGCCGCGCCACTCGGGCGACTGATAGAACGGCACCACCACCTTCGGAGGCGGCCGCATCCTGGGCGGCGCGGACGCCAGCATGGGCGGCAAGGATGACAATCGAGCCATGCCCTAAGAACGCAAAAGGCGCGGTCTCCCGCGCCTCGGATCGTTCGGCCATAGCTTCGCTGTCGCGCCCGCTGATGTTCTCGCGGGCCGGGCTGATGCGCTTCTCGGCAATCGCGAGGGCACTTGCCCCCGGGCTGAAGACGGATCCATCAGGCTCCTGCGAATCGCATTTATTCCAGCGATCCGATCTTGTCTAGCCCTAAGATCGCCTCGGTCTCGCGACCGAAGAGGTGGAAGAGCACTCGCGCCGCCTGGCTGGTGATGGCGAGAACCTCGACGTGAAAGCCCTCCATCGGCCCGTCCAGGACCTCGACCAGCTCGCCCACCTCGTATGCGCGGCGCGTCGGCATCAGCCGGTGATAGGCCCGCGCCTGGCTCAAATCCTCGATCTCGCGCAGGCGCCCTATCGCGGCGGCGGGCAACCGGGCCGGCACCCCACCGAACCCCATCACGCCGCGCACCATCGGGCAGTCGAGCACCGCGAGCCAGTCCAGCGCGCGCCGCACGCGCGCCAGCACGTAGCCCGTCAGGATTGGCACCACGACCAGCTTCTTCGCGCCCCGGTGGTAACGGTTGTGGCGGTGGAACCGGCTCTCGACGGGCACCCAGGCGTCGAGCCCTCGGCGGCGCAGCGCGGCCTCGACCACGAACTCGGCCCGCGTCGGCGTGCTCGCAATCGCCGGAATGCCACCCACGGGCGCCCGCGTGACATCCGCGCGCGGCACAGCCCGCAGCGGCCGCGCATGGCAAGCCCCGAGGGACGGCCGGCGCGGATCGACACGCAGCATAAACCACTCCGCCGGCGCAGGGAGCTCGGCGACCACGGGCTCGGCCAGGGCGACGGCGATCAATGCGCGTCCTCCGCCTTGGCGAACACGAGCCCGCGGACGAGATCGATCGCCGCGAGGATGCCGGTTCGAAACGCGCGATGCTCCTCGAGCAGACCGCCCTCCTCCTCCAGGCGAGCGATGCGTGCCAGCTCGCGATGCCACCCGACCGCCTTCCCGCGAATCTTTTCCCAGTCGTAATCCCCGATCGGCGGCCGCCCGACCCGCCGCAGATGCGCGCGAAGCGCCACGGCGACCTCTGGCGCCTCCTCCCAGGCACGCCGCCCAGCGGCGCTGGCGAGATAGCTCGTGACGAGGCGACTGTCGCCGTCCGGCGGCGGCTCCATCGCCGAGGCCCAGTTGAGGATCGAGACCTCGTCCGGCCAGACGTTGCGCGCATCGCCTCCGGCGGCGCGCTGGATGACCTCGGCCAGCGCGCCGAGCTGCGCCTCCTCGAGATAGCCGAGACGGCGTTCCAGCCGTGCCAGGAACTCGGCCTGATCAACGACGCTACGCGACTTCGGCTTTCGAAGACCCATGCCGAGCAGGGGATCGATGACGATCCGCCGAACCGCGCTTTCCGACCGTGCAGTCAACGTTATTCCTTTCTCAGCACTTATCCACATATCCCCGTTATTCACAGGGGGGCACTGTCATGGGGATTTAGGGGTATCCGTTTAGTTTTAATTAGGACCGTGACACCTGCGGGGCAAAATGAGGGCGCGCGCGGGAAAACGACTGTCCCGGGACTGTCCGGTCACTGTCCCGGGACTGTCCCGGACTGTCCCGCGGGACAGTAGGCGGACACCTGATTTGCGTCGTAAATCAGTCATTTGCTGGACGCAATGCAAGTATCGCCTCACGCACGTCCGGCTTGCTCTGGGGCAGGCCACGCTCCTGCAGGCGCGCCCGCACGGCGTAGACCACCGCGTCGTCTTTGGCCTGCCGCTCAAACCCGAGCTCGCGCAGCATCGCCCGGAGCCGCCCCAGCTGCTTGCGGGCGAGATCAACCTCGCGCCCGCGCCGCGCCTGGTCCTTGATGCGCCACATCTCGACCGCGATCTCGGTGACCACCGGATGCCCCAGGCGCTCGCCTGCGGGCTCACCCTTCTCCGTCTCGACGCGATAGCGGCTCCAGCCGCGCAGCGCCGCCCCACGCACCCTCTCCCAGGCGCCCATGTCGCGCCAGCAGCGCGCCGCGTGGGCGAGGTCCGTCTCCAGCAGTGGCAGCGTCCCTCCGGGGCTTTGTGTGCCCAGGGCATAGGCCCAGAGCGCCAGCGCCGCCCCGATCTCCTCGTTCGTGGCGGCCGCGTACATGTGCGACCCGAAGAACCGACTGTGATAGAACGGGAAATAGTCGAGGCTCGACAGCGCCGCGCCGGCCGGCAGCGGGTAGACTGGCAACGCGTCCGTGCCGGGTACAATGCTCAAGACCTCAGCCATCCGCGCGCACCCCGCGCCGCTTTCGTTGATCGTCGAACAGAAGCTTGCGCCGGACCTCCACCGGCTCCTCGGCGACGGCGCGCATGAACCGGTGCGCCGCGCTCGCCTCTATGCCGGCCAGCGCGCAAACCATCTCGAAATTCCGGCTGGGCCGCCCGCCGACCCAGACCTCGGCCGCCATACGGCAATGCTGGTTGGCGTCGCCGAGGTCGCGCAGTTGCTGGCGCAGCACCTCGGCCCAAAGCGACTGCTCGGCGCCCGGCATCGAATCGACCGTCTCCGTCGCCAGCATCACGACCGCACCCGGTCATAGTCGCCGGCTCGCGTAAGCCGCGCCCGTCGCGGCCCGATCCAGCCAAAGGCGCATTGCCCGGGCGACGGGAACAGCCAGACGATCCAGCAATAGGCGGTGGCCGTGCTCGGCTTTTTCATCCGCCCGGTGATCTCGTCGAGATAGGCGACCGCCGGATCGCGGCAGACACCTTTGGCCAGCACCACGCGCTCGGCGAACTGCAGGATCGCGCTCGGCGGCCGCGCCTGGAACAGCGCCTGATACCGCCCGACGCTTTCCAGGAACGCGGTCCGCACGAACATGGCGCAGCCTTCCAGCGCCACCCGCGCCGCGCGCTGGACGAAGGCCTCGCCGAGGTTGAAGGGCGGATTGGTGATCACCCAGTCCGGCCGGCGCGGATCGCACGGCCCGGTATTGGCGATCAGGAAATCGGCCACGGGCATGCCGATGCCGTGGTCGTGCACGTCGCTCGCCCAGACCTCGCCGAAATACTCGCCGAGCGGCCGCGCCATGTGCCCCTCGCCGCAGGCCGGCTCCCAGACGGTGCCGAGGCCCGGCTCGATCAGTTCGTTGGCGACCAGCCACTCGCAGAGCGCCCGCGTCGCCCAGGGCGGCGTCGGGAAATAGTCGAGGCTGTCATGCGGCTCGACCCGCCGCGCCATCACCGCCGGAGACATGTTCTGCCCCATCACGCGGCCTCCGGCGGTGGCGGCTCGTCATCCGGCCGGGCTGCCCTGTAGGTCCGAGGCTTGAGCGTCAGCCGGATCTCGGGCGGGGCTTCGCGCACATCATCGCGGTTTTTCGCTGCCGGAGTGCCCTCAACGGCGGGCTTTCCCTTGCGCCAGCAGCGCGCGGCCGCCTCGACGATTTCTTCTACCCGGGCGGCGCTTGCCCGCTGGGCCTGCTCGGCCGCGACCACCTCCGGCGCCGAGCCGGCGGCCCAGTCGTCGAGCGGCGTGCCTTCCATGCCGATCGCGTCGCGGTAGAGCGCGGCGATCGCCCGTTCCTCGGCCAGTTCGTCCGGATCGCGCCCCCGCTCGCGGATCAGCAGGCGCAGCACCTTGGTGTCGTAGCCGCGGCCCTTCGCCTCGGCCATCACCTCCTTGCGCTGGTCCGCGATATCCGCCATCTCGGCCGACAGCCGCTCGTAGCGCTCGATGAACCCGCGCAGCTCGCCGGCGATCAGCTGATTGACCCGCTTCTTCTTGGCCATGCTTCAGACACGCTCCTCTCGCGCCGCCGCCCTGGTCGCCCGCGCGGCGGCGGCGCGGCGCCGATTGGCGGCGATCTGGCCTGTGAGGTCGCGCCGCCCCGCCGCCGACAGGGCTTCGTCGCGCGACAAGCCGGATTTCCGCGCGAACCGATAATCGGCCAGCTCGCCCGGGCTCAGCGCCGACAGCGGCGCCCGGTCCGCCCGGAACGGGCAATCCTCGCCCACTCGTTTCAGGACCGACTGGCTCATTTGATCCTCCGCCGGACCATCTGGTGATAGGCGGCGAGGCGCGGCCGAGCCTTGCCGAGGAGCGCCAGGGAGCGATCGAGCGTCAGCCACGACGCACCGGTCATGACCTTGATGTCATCCATGCCAAAGCCTTCGTGGATCATCCTGATGATGTCCTGCGAGAGGGCGTGCGTCGGCTTGGGGACGATCGTCGTCATTGACCATGCTCGGCGTCATAGAGTTCGCGGCGAACAAAGCCGGCGATGCCCGCGTCCTCGCGATCGCGGTCCCATTGGTCACGAATGATCGGTTTGATCGCCCGATGCCCGTTCACGGTCGGGATCAGGTTCTCCGGCCGCGCCTTGACCGGCACGAGCTGGTTCGTTCGCGGGGATCCCGCCATCACGGACGAGCGGCCGAGGCGGACATTATTCAAGAAATTCTGGACCTGCCTCAGGTCTCGGCCGAGCACTTCGGCGATCGCCGAGGGATACGCCCCGCCGCCCCGCATCTCCAGCGCGCGCCGCCGATCGTCGAGCGTCCAGCCGCGCTTCGGATCGAGCGCCGACAAGTCGGCAAGCGGTCTGGCGGCGCCGCGCGGCTGGTCTGGCGGCGCCGCGCCGGTCACGGGCGCCTCACCTTTCAGAGGTCCCATCGCCGAATGTCCGACCGCCGGCGCGGTCACGCTCGGCTGCTCCACCGGCACAACCGGCGCGGGGGCGACCGGATCGGAGTGCGATTTTTGTTCCGCTCGCGCCAGCGCGCCCATCTTGCCGATCAGCCGGTTGAAATTGCATCCCGTTTCCTGCGCGACCTCGCGCGCGCTCTCCCCCTGGGTCACGCGCGCGATCAGCGCGGGCCAGTCCGTTTCATCCGCGTCGGCCGAGGCGCGCCTCCTGGACCATTTGCGCTGGCCGGCGGCGCTGGTGGACCCTGCCGGGGTTGATGGACGCGGCTCGGATTGGGGTTGCTGACCGTCCGCGTCCTCGACAGGACCCACCGGCGCCGCCGGCGGGGTGAAGTCATCCGGAATCGCCGGAACCTCGACCGGCGCGATCGGCGCCGGATCGGTGTCCGGGCTCGCGCCTGGCAGCGGCGCCTCGACCGGCCCGTGCGGATTTTTCGGCCCGACCGGTTGGTCGTAAAAATCCGCGCGCACGGCCACCGTCGACCGGATCGTGCCGGCCGGCGTGATCTCGAACCCGTCGGGCACGCGTCCCGGGTTCGTGGTTGGCGCGCGCTCCCGCCGCGCCGCCGGCGCGGCCACCTCGCCGCCGATCGCCGCGTATCCCGCGATATCGACCCAACTGTCGAGATGCCCGGGATTGCCCCGCGCCCGCGCCACCTTCATCAGCACCATCAGCCGCGCGACGTCGGCGGCGCCGATCGGAACCCCGAGATCGACCGACCAGAGCGCGGCGATCCGGCCGAGATTGTCCTCCGCCTGGCCGTGCGTCGCCGCCCGGTCGCGGGTTACGCAGTCGGCCGCCGCCGCCAGGATTTCCGCGCGGTTCATGTCAGGATCCTCCATGGCTGCTGGACGGTTTCCGATCTCGGGAGGCGGCCCCGGGCACCTGTGAGCGAGGTGGGGGGGTGGTGGGCGGCGCACGAGGCCGCCACCGGAGACCGGCGCAAAAGGGCGCGGGCCGAAGCCCGCGCCAAGTCTCTGGGAGGAAACGACCGTGAGGGCCGCGATCCCGGCTCCTGGCAGGCACCGCGCGCGAACGGGAACCGGGGGAACAGATACTTGGCGCGCGGGAATCGTGGCACCGCGCGTCCGATCGCGCGGAAACCCATGAAGTCAAGATATGGTGGGCGACGAAGTTTCGGCGCGGCGGATGTAGGGCTTACCCCGCTTTGTTCCGCTTGCGCGGTGTCCGGCATCCCCGCACCATGATCGCGGGTGCTCGGGGGAGCGCCTGCAAGCACCCCCCCGAATTTCAGCATCCGGCTCGACTTTTGGAGAAGACCAGAATGGACGCTGAAGCCGTCTACGGGGTTCCGTTGAACCCCATTCTCTACATGCGCGCCGCCCTCACGCTCGAGGAGGCGGTCGCGGCCTGCATCATGCGACGCGATGGCGAGAAGTACCATATCATCGCGGCGCGTCTCGGCACGAATACCCACCGCCTCGGCGAGGTGTTCCGCGGCGAACGGCATCCGGAGGCCCGGGCGCTCGCCGCCGCCCAGGTCTGAGGGCATCGGCGCGGCGCTCCGGCGCCGCCGCCACCCGCCGGCGGTGATCGCGGGTCCGGCCATGGTCCCGGGAGCACTCATCGGGACGAGCTCTTCGTGTCGCTGCCCGCCGCCTTCCTGACGGCCCGCAATGCTTCCTCAGCCGCCTCGAGGCGGCTCCCCCGCTCGGCCAGGGCCACTTCCGCCCACCACTTGTCGGTCCGCTTCTCCCTCTCCAGCATCGAGCGCGTGAACCGGAAGGCCATCGCCGTCGTGACCAGCGAGATCAGCGACGAGGCCATCACCGCGAAGTCCTGAAACCAGGTCATGACGCGGCCTGATCGGCGGGGGGTTGCGGGGCTTCCAGTTGTTCCAGCAACAGCAGCGTCGCCTTTTTCATCGGCTGCGCATCGCGCTCCAGTCGTGACACGCTCGACCGGTCAAGGCCGAGATGCTCCGCCATCTGTGCCTGGCTCCAGCCGCGCGCGTCTCGAAGGGATTTGATCCGGTTCATGATCCTTTAACTGTGCATAACGCACGGTGCTCCGTCAAGTCGAAACGCACAGTTATTATGTGCATAATGCACGCCATGGACACACGCCCTGAACCAGCAAAGAGACTTGAGATTGCCCGCCGGCACGCAGGCTTCGATAGTCAAGCCGCAGCCGTCGAGCGGTTCGGTTGGTCGCCAGACACCTATGCGCAGCACGAGAATGGAACGCGCGGTCTAGTGCGCGCGGCCAAAAAGTACGCTGCGGCCTACAAAGTCAGTGCGGGATGGCTTCTGTCCGGCGACGGACCGGGGCCGGGCGAGGACGCTCAAGCTATTGCGTATCTGTCTGAGACGTATCGTCTGCTCGATTCTTTTGACGACCTTCGTGATGGGCTTCTTCAAGCAGCAAAGACAGCCCGGCTCGCCGCCGAAGCTCTATCGCAACATCAAGCAAAGCAATCAGATCCTGAGCCCGAAGCCGTTGGATGATGGCCATGGCAGCGCAGTTCGACGCGCTGGATCCTGTCCGCCGGGACGTAGGTAACGCGTGTGCCCCAGTCGGTGCGGATGTCGCCTCGCGGGGTTTCTTCCCCGCCGGCGCGTTCCTCGGTCTCCACAACCATTGTCACGGATCCGTCGCCGCCGAGCACGAGGCCGCGATGCGGACCGTCGCTGTACTTTCCCGTGTCGGCGCAGAACAGGTCGGTCCCGTCGGTCAGCACGACGCGTGCCTGCGTCACCTGAAGACCGGGCTCCTGGATCAGGCTGTCCCAGCCGCTGATCAGCCCGTCGTCCGCGTGCACGCCGAACCCGGCTGTCGCGCGCGCGATCAGCGCGCGCACCCGCGCCCGCCAGACCGCCGCCGCCACCAGCATGGCCAGCAGGCCGCCCGCCACACGCGCCCAGTCGCCGCCGGGCATCGACCGGAAGACCAGCACGCCGATCAACCCGAAGGCGAGCGAGATCATCGCCGTGTCCGTCGCGCCGTGCCCGCGCCGCAGCCCGGAATACGCCAGCACATAGGCCAGATAGCCGCCGCCCAGCGCGACCTGAATTTCAAGAGGCAGGTTCAGAAGGTCGTCGCGGATCATCGGATGTCATCCTTCGTCATGGACAGGCCGCCAGCGAATCACGGACGGACGCGGCGTGCAAGGCGCGGCCGCGCGAAGCTATTGCGCACATATTTGCGCGATTCTCTTGGCCGGCATTCCGACTTTGTGTAAATAATTACACACGCAACGGGACAGCAAGAGATCGAACGATGAAGACCTACCTCGCCCTGGTGCACAAGGATCCGGACAGCGCCTGGGGCGTGTCCTTTCCCGATCTTCCGGGCTGCCACTCGGCGGCGGACGACTTCGGCGATCTGCTCGCCAACGCGGCCGAGGCGCTGGCCCTCTGGTTCGAGGATGCCGACCCGGTCGAGCCGCGCGACCTCGCCGCGATCCGCGAGGCGGTCGCCGCCGACCTGCGCGACGGCGCCTTCCTGCTCGCCGTGCCCTACGTGCGCCGCACCACCACCCAGCGCCGCGTGAACATCAGCCTCGACACCGGCACGCTCGACGCCATCGACCAGGCCGCGAAGGACATGCGCCTCACCCGCTCGGCCTTCATCGCGCTCGCCACCGCCAACGAAATCCGCGGCGCGCATCGCTGAGGCTTTTTTTGGCCTTATCGTCTCGTTAGTGCCGATCCGGAATGTTATATATTGCCGACGTCAGCGAAGAGAGGGTGTTCAAATGGTGGTACCAGCTCTGTCGGCGGCCCGTTCGGTCTGCGAACTCAAGGACTGGACAGTTTCCAACCTCGAATTGCAGAAGCTGCTCTACATCGCCCACATGTTCCGGTTGGGCGAGGCCCAGGCGCCGCTGGTCGCGGAGTCATTTCAGGCGTGGGACTACGGTCCGGTCGTGCCTCAAGTCTACCGGCAAGTGAAGGGATTTGGCAGCGGTCCGATTCGCAACGTGTTCAACTGGGTCCCGTCCGTGCCGCCCGGGCCCGAGCTCGACACGTTGCGGCGAACCGTTGATCTCACGAGGGGGATGACGGCGGGAACGCTCGTGGCGATCACACATTGGCCGCAAGGCGCCTGGTCGAAGGTCTACCAGCCGAATACGACGGGAATCACGATCCCGAACCACTTGATCGCGCAGGAATATGAAGAGCGACGCACCATCGCCTGAGCAAAATGAAAAGACGATCCTCGGCGCGGGCGACGCGCCCGGGCCGAAAGACGAGACGATCGCCGCGCTGGAGGCCAAGGCGCAGGAGCTCCAGGAGCGCCTCACGGAAGAGCGATTCCTCTGGATTCTCGCCTGCGTGGTGCTCTTCGACGTCTTGGCATTCATCCAGATGGACAACTGGGCCGGCGCGATCGTGATCGGGGTGATCCAGCTCATCGGCCTCGTCGTCCTGGGCGACAAGCTCAAGGTGAACGTGGTCATGCCGCTGATCGATCGCTTGGCCGGCTATCTTCCCAAACCCAAAAGCGACTAGCCCCGAACCGCGCCGCCTGATCCTCTGACATTTTCAGCCTCCTGAAGCCCGGCCTCGCGCCGGGCTTCTGCGTTCCGCGCCGGGGTGGCGCTGGCGTGATTCTAGCGAGTCACGTCCTGCTGGTCAAATTAGTCGTGCATAACGCACAGTGAATGCTTGCCTCGCGCTGTGCGTTATGCACATATTGCTTCCAACCACATGGGAGCACCGCATGACCACCATCCGCCGCGTCCATATCTTCCTCATCCTCGCCGCGTCGATCCTGCGCGCCCGCGCGGCGCGCGGCTGATCCGGCCATGGCCGGATTTCGGATCAGGCTCCTGCGCTCGACGCACGAGGCGCGGACGCTCGACATCGCGGTCAGCGACGTCGTCGCCGACCTGATCGACGCCGCCGGCGGCGCCTGCTCGCCCGCCGTCGAGCGCTGGGTCCTCCAGCAGGTCAAGTTCGACAAGGCCGCCGCCGACGCGGAACCCACCGTCGAGCTGACCGTGGAACACATCGACCGTCTGGCGGAGCCCGCCCCGTGAACCGCCCGATCCGCGCCATCGCCAGGGTCGAGCTGACCCGCGCCCAGTCCGCCTGTGCCGAGGCACAACGCGTCGTCACCGACGCCCGCTTCGCCCTGGCCGCCGCCGAGGACCACCTGCGCGCCGCCCGGGCCCAGCTCGCCGACGCCGCCGCCAACCACCGCGCGGCGGGTGCCCACCTGCCTTTTTCAACCAGCCAGAGGAGAATTCCTGGCCATGACCATGCCTGACCTGACCGGACAATATGTGATTGTCCGCACCATCAGCGCCGGCGTCCACGCCGGCATCCTCGGCGGCCGCGACGACGGCGCCGTGACCCTGCTCGGCGCCCGCCGGCTCTGGTACTGGGTCACGGCCGACAAGGGCATCAGCCTCAGCGACGTCGCCGTCGGCGGCATCAACGCCGCGAAGTCGAAGATCTGCGCGGCGCTCGAGCGGATCGATCTGCTCGGCGCGATCGAGATCATTCCCGCCACCACCACGGCGCGCGACAGCATCGAGACCGCCGATGTCTACCGAGCAAAGTAAGGCCGGGTACGGGCACGGGGACGGGTCCGGGCACGGGGACGGGTACGGGGACGGGTCCGGGCACGGGGACGGGTCCGGGTCCGGGTCCGGGGACGGGGACGGGCACGGGTCCGGGTACGGGTCCGGGTACGGGCACGGGTACGGGTCCGGGTACGGGTACGGGCACGGGTACGGGTAATGACCCCGCTGCAGCGCGCCAACCTTGAATATCAGACACTGGCGCGGACCGGCGGGCGCCTGCGCGCCGAGCTCGCCAGAACCGAGGCCGCCGCTCTCGCCGCGCGCAACCGCGTCTTCGAGATCGAAGAAGACCTGTTCCGCGCCGCGTTGAACGCGGCCGCGCGGGAACGCGCCAAGCGTTCCGCTTCCGCGTGATCCGCGCGGTTCTCGCGGCGCTGGCGGCCATCTGGCTCGCCGGCGCCGCCCTCGATGGGGCCCGCGTCGCGGCCTCGCTCCCCTCCCTCGAACAGGAAATGCCGTGAGCAAGATCATCCACTTCCCGCCACCCCCGGACGGCTTCGTGCGGCCGGATGCCGAACCGCCCGAGTTCGAAACGGGTCCCGAGATGATCCGCATCCGGATCATCTCGCTAGACGCCCGTGAGGAGGCGTCCCGCGCTATACGGGTCGCCGGCCTGGTCGTTCTCGCCGCCCTCGCCGTCAGTGCCGCCCTGGTGCTCGGCACCGTGCTCTGGCTGCTGCCGTGGTGACGATGATTCCCGGGTCATGGGCCAGATGCGCGGCGGGATGGAAATTCGACCCGGCGGAATTCGAGGATCCCGACTGGCCCGACCCGATGGTGAACCACGGCTTGCGCCTGATCGACTGGCGCGCCGAGCGCCGGCGCCGGTCGCTTCCGGGACTGGCGCGCACCGTCCTGGCCGAGCTCGGCCGGATCACACGCCTCGCCCTGGGCGTCGGCCTCGGCATCCTCGCCAGCTCGCTCATCTACGACTGGCTCCTTTTCACCGGCCGCTGGCCATTCTCCGAGGGGTTCTGATGCAGGCACTCTCAGAGGAAGACCGCTCGGGGCCGATGGCGGAGGCCGATCCGCGGCTGAACGTGGCGACGGCCGCGCTGCGCGCACTCTTCCCGCGAAAGGTCTGGGTCCTGCTTGTTGATCGGGCCGACGCGGACGGTCTCGATTGCCTTACCAACCTGTCCCAAGCCGAGATTGACGCGCTCGCCGGCATCCTGCGCGAAGCCGCCGTTTCTGCCGAGAATCTCGCGGCCGGGTCGCTCGCGGACCGCGCGCCCGGCCCGTCCGGTCCGGCGCCGCGATGAGCGGCCGCGCCCCCTTCTTCACGGTCGCCGCGGTCTACCAGACCGAGACGGCGGCGGCGGTCTGCGTCCGCGCAACCGAGGACGAAGGCGCGCCGGACATCTGGCTGCCGCTGTCGCAGGTCACCGTCACGCCCCTCACCCGCGCGCTGTTCGCCGGCGCCACCCCCGCGCGCGGCGACCCGGTCGAGATTACCGCGCCGGAGTGGCTGCTGATCGAGAAGGGGCTGATCTGATGAAATCCGCTGGCCCGACCTATCGGCGGCGCGACCGCGTCTCGCCCTCGGCGTCAGCCAACGGGCCGGCGGGGCCATTCCGGCGGGCGGAACCCGCCAAGGAACCAGCGCATCGCCCGCGCCGCGACCGGATTGACGCCGCGCGCCGTGGATCGGACGTCCGACATTTCCCACTTGCGGATCGTCTGCGGCGCCGTGTCGAGCACCGCGCCGAGTTCCGACTGGGTGAGGCCCAGCGCGCGCCGGGCCTCCTTGAATTCCTCGGGGCTCATCCGAGGAGGAGTTTCACCAGCGCCGCCGTGGCGCCCATCACGCCGGCGGCCGCGAGGAACGGGGAGAGGAAGGTGTTGAGGCTGATCTGTTTCGTCTCGGCGAGAAGCTTCGCGATCTCGGCGCGCATCTTGTCGTCGGCGAGGGTCTGTTCGGCGGCGGTCATGTCGATTTCTCCTTGGTCCGGCGGGCTTCATTGCCCTTCGACAAGGACAGATGTAGCGCCAATGGCGCTATTCGTCAAGCGGAAAAGCGGCGCGCGGCCGGGACGGATCGAGCCCGCGGGCGAGGCGCCGCGATGACCCCGGCGCGCATCCAGCTCAGCCGCGCCAAAGGCTGGCGCCTGCCGCCGGACACGGTGGTGGTGGCGCGGCCGACGCCCTGGGGCAACCCGTTCGTCGTCGGACCCCGGCGCGACGCCGCCCGCGCCGTCGAGATGTACCGCCTGATGCTCGCCGGCTATTTCGAACTCACGGCCGCGCCCGACTTCGGCGTCCAGCGCGCCGCGCGACGCCACGTGCTCGACCACATCGAGGGTCTGCGCGGCAGGAACCTCGGCTGCTGGTGCCGCGCGGGACACCCCTGCCACGCCGACGTTCTGCTCGAGATCGCGAACGCATGATGTACTGGCCGCGCCCCGCCGATCCGCTGGACCCGCTCCTCCTCGAGCTGGTCAGGGCCTTGGCACAGGCGGACGCGAGGGCCGATAATGCGAGGGCGTTGGAGTGATGGGCGTTAACCAACTGCCAGACAGGGCGCTTGACCGGAGACGCTGGTGAAGCAACCTCGCGCTTCGGCGCCGATCCTGCTGACCTACGTTGAGGCCGCCGATCTGCTGAAGGTCTCAGTGCGCTCGCTGCAATCATGGCACGCGCAGGGCTTGCTGCGATCGGTGCGTCTCGGCAAGCGGCTTGTTCGGTTCCGCGAAGATGATTTGCGCGAGTTCGTTGAGAGCCAATGCCCTTCAAGACCCCGGCCAGCCCGTACTGGCAGTATAACCGGACCTTCGTCATCGACGGCTACCGTCATCGGGTTCGGGGAAGCACTGGCACGCGCTCGAAACGGGAAGCCGACCGAATAGAAGCTGAGGCAGTGGCGGCCTACAAGGCCGGCCTTGAGGCACCTGCGCGCCGGCCGTGGCCAACCATCGACCAAACGCTCGGAACCTACTGCGACGCGGTAGCGCGCCACCAACCGAGCTGGCGCACCACGAAAAGCCAAGCCAAGAACCTGCTCGCGCACCTTGACCCGAATTCGAGCTCGGCCGCGCTAACCACGGACACGCTCACCGGATACGTGGCGCGCCGACGCGCAAAGGTTTCCTCCGGGACCGTTAATCGCGAGCTTGGCTTACTGAAGCGGGCCATGCGCTATGTCGCCGGGAAACTCGATCTGACGGCGCCGCGGATCGACTGGCGCCTACTCCATCTGACCGAGCCGGCGGGGCGCGTCCGGCAATTGTCCGCCGCCGAGGAAAACCGGCTCGTCGCGGCGCTCCGCGTGGATGTGCTGGCGCTGGTGCGGTTCCTACTGCTGTCGGGATGCCGTGTCGGTTCCGCCTGCGCGCTGGAATGGCGGGACTGTGATTTCGATGCCCGAACCATCACATTTCGCCACATGAAGGGCGGGGCAGGGGATCACGTGATCCCCATGATCACCAGCCTCGCCGAGTTGCTGGGAAACCAGTGGCGAATCGGGCCGAGGGTATTCGTCTGGATGAAGCAGGGTGCGCGGGGGCCAGAAATGAAGCCCTTCACCGTCGCAGGCTGGATGCGCTATTGGCGCGCGGCGGTAGACACCGCCAAGATCGAGGACTTCCGCCGCCACGATCTGCGCCACACGGCGCTTTCCCGGCTGACCAGGACGCACGGGATTCGCGCCGCTCAGAAGCTGGCCGCGCATGCGTCGATTGCCACCACCGGCCGATACGCCCACCTAGAGATTGATGATCTGCGTGAGGCTATGGAAGAATCCAGCCAGAATCTGGCCAGACGACAAGGAAAAGCCTGAAATATGTCAATAAAGTCAGTATCGACGCTCAGCCTTCCAAGCTGAATACGAGGGTTCGATTCCCTTCACCCGCTCCAACAAATCCTTGAAATATCAGCGTCATCCCAAACGGTTAACGGAACTCGATCCCGCAACAAGCCGCAGGGGGCCGAACGTGACCGCACCAATCCAGCCAGAATCTGGCCAGACTCGCCGGTGATCCTGACCGGCGGCGGAAGAGTGGGAGACATGGCTCTCGGCGCCTTGGCCTGCAGCGACCCCTGTCAGACGGCGCGCGGCGTATCGTGGCGCGGGGGCGAGAGGGAAGATCCGATGCCGAGCGCTCAGGACTTGAGGACCGAGCTTCGGCTCGATCCCAGCCAGAACGCAATCGCCGTCGTGAAAGCTCCCAGCATCGCCCCGAACGCTGTGTCGACGACGCGCAGGTTACCATCAGGGATCGCAACGAAGAGCAGCGCCCCGACGAACGCGCCCATCATGAGCGTCAGCAGGATTGTCAGAGCGGCGGGCATCCAATGTTCGCGGTGCGCGGCCCGGGCGTCCTGGACGTCGGCCGTGATCAGGCGCGCGAGCTCGAGCTCGGCGGCGGCCAGCTTCTCCTCGGCGGCGGGATCGCCGGCGATGGCGTTGGCGATCGCCGTCGGCGTGGGGGCCACCCCGAGCCTCGACGCTACGAGCCCCCCAGCGACCGCGCCGGCGGGCCCCGCGAGCGCGGTGCCGATCGCCGGGGCGAGCGGCGCGACCTTCTTCGCCAGATCCTGCCAGTTCATGCGGGCATCTCCTTGTACCAGCGTGCCACGCGCTCGTGCGCGGCGAAGTCCTTGGGGGGCGGGCAGTTGGCGCGCCAGGCGAGCACCGCCTTCAGCGCGTCGGCCTCGGCGCCCGTCAGGTCCATTCGAACGTCGCGAAGGGTTTCCGTGCCGCCGGCGGCGGCGATCGCGTCCAGGAACACGCGGTAGTACCCCGCGACGTCCTGCCAGTGATCGAGGACGTTGACGGTGCGGCGGGCATTCATGAGATCGTCGGGTCCGGCATCGGGCAGGTAGGCACCGAGACCCTTGCCGGCGGCGTTCCAGCGGCCGTCGAGCAGTCCGCGGAACAGGAGGCGGGCGCCGATCTCCGGTTCGAGCAAGGCGTCCGGGTTGGCGACGAGATCGACCCCGACATCCGCCGAGCTCGCCCGGTAGTTGGCGTGCCAGGTCAGTTGGGGATAGCCGCGCCCATAGTAGACCTGCCCCCCGACAGGCTCGGCATACCGATACCCCTTCCGACGCACGTAGGCGCGGGCTTCGGCGTCGGTCGCCTTGAACCCCTCCCGGACCGGCACCATGGCCGCCCCGACCTCGCGCCGCGCGGTGGCGAGCCCATATGCCAACGTTTTGGCTCGCCCGTCGCCGGCGGTGCGAAAGCCGTCCAGGAGTCCAGTGATACCGCGCACCTGGACGCTCGACAGCCGGCCGCCGAAGAGCGCACTCTGACGAAGCGCCTCGAAGAACGCTGCATCATTCACGATTTGGTACTCCGCTCGATCAGGCGGCCGACCTTTTCGTCAATGCCATCCATCGTCTTTTCGGTGCGGGCCAACCACTCACGCAACGCGGCTTCCTGCTCGAGAATGCGAGCGGTCAGCAGTTCGCTCTCAGAAAGGCGCTTCTCGGCGGTCTGCAAGCGCGAACTCATATCCGAAACGTCCTCCTTGAGGTCTGAAATGGATGAAGTCAGCCGTGCGTGCCCGAAGATCGCCGCGGAGAAGATCGCCAGAAACGGCCAGACCCGCTCTACGATGGACAGGAACTCTGCCATTTTCGGCGCGCCTCCTTGCGCGTGATGCGATTAGTATTGGTTGGAAGGAGGCCGCGATGGGGCGCGGCATCTGGGCCAGCGCCCCGGTCAGAGAGAAGCGTCCCAGGTCAGGCAGCTAGCCCGACGTAGTTGTCGTAGGGCAGGCCATCGAAGAGCCGCCCAGGCTGCGCGTATGGCGGCGGAATGATCAGGCAGCCCTGGTCCGACGAGGTAAAGCATTCGCCGGTCAGCGGATGCACGCTCGTGCTGGCGATCGCCGTCCCGAACCCGCGGCGCTGGCCCATTTCCTCCCAGGTCGCGCCGGTATCGGTCGAAACGAAGAGAGCATTCTGCGCCCGTCCGTCGCAGGTCGCCCAAATCACGTTCGCATAGCGCGGGTCGACCTGGATGTTGGAGATGCTGGGCGTGCGCGGATAGCGGGCCGAGGGCGGTGTCGCCCCCGCCGAGCCGAACAGGTTCAGCGTAACATAGGTCCCGGCCGCCAGGTCGTACTTGCGGATCCGGTAGGCGGTGGTGTCCCGGACATAGATCACGTTCTCATCGAATGGGTCGGCGCAGAAGACAACCATGGCATTGGCGGATGTCGGCTTGTAGGTCAGCGTCAGAACCGTGCTCCAGCTCGCGCCATTGTTCGAAGACCGTTTGACGATGAGCTGAGCAGTCGATGAAGAGAAGCGGCTGACGGTGAAGAAGTGGTTGGTGCCTGACCGCTTGCAGGTCATGCCGGCGATCATGTCATCGTCTGTCAGGCCGCTCATCGCCGACCAGGTGGCCCAGGCGCCATCGATCGAGCGCATCCGTCCCCACATGATGTTTCCGGGCGCCGCGTAATTGTAGCAGAAGACGCCGGTTTTGATCGACTGTGAGTTCGCGATCGCGCTCCAGTTCGATCCGCTCCGGCGCAGCAAGCCGAAATTGCTGTTGTAGCCCCCCATCGCCACGATGATCACGTCACCGTTCGGATGCAGCGCGCCGCCGCAGGAGACGAGGTTCTGCGCATTCAGCGCGGTCGACCACCAGGCGGCGGCGTTTCGCACCGACTTCAGCACGTCGACCGGGAAGGATTCGAAAGACTTGCAGCCGTTCTCGGTCAACCAGGCGCCAGAGTCATAAACGTTGAGCAGCATCCGGTTCTTGTCGGAGATGTCGAAATTTCCCTGCGGGCAACCCCAGGACTTCTGGTGCTTGCCGCTATAGCCGGCGTTGGCGAGCTGCCAGGTCGTACCCTTGTTGACAGTTCGAAAGAAATTGTTCGCGGTCGGCCCGCTCCCCATCTTGCCGGTCAGCACCACTTTGTTCACATCGCCCGGATCGAAAAGGCAGGCCGTCTGGGTGACGTTGCAGATATTCGGGTTGCTGCTGACGCTGCCGTACCCACCGGCGGTGCGGCCCGGGCTGCCAGGCCGCACCTGGAAGCGATCAACTCCGTAGCGGGTGAAGGTCGATAAGCCTGTGCCGTTCAGACTGATCCGCGGCAGGTTCGGGAATGTGCCATCGTCGATGATCGCCAGCATGAAGTTCGGATCGGCCGGCGAGATATAGAGCGCATCGAAGGCGGCGAAGGTTCCCACCTGGGCGAAGGTCGGCGTCGTCGCGAGCCCGTTCACGCTGCGGAAGATCCCGACCCCGTCGACGCCGCAGATCACGGTGGCGCCGTCGGCCGAGACATAAGCCGGCGCCTTGACGTTGCCCGACCGCGCGATGGAATAGGTCGGTGTCCCCCATGCGTTATTGACCAGGACGAGGCCCTTCGTGGTCGAGACCCAGAAGCGACCTGTGTTGCCGGCGCCGGCGGCCATCGCCACGCGACACTTGCCGAGGGTCGCCACGTTCCAGTTATTCGTCGTCAGCCGAGTCCAGGTCGCCCCGCCATCGAGCGACCGCGCGGTGATGCTCGCGTCGTTCTTGTCCGAGCAGATGAAGGCGAGGATGTTCTGCGAACGGCCGGAAAGCGCGCCCGAGAAGCAAACCGCCATCAGGTCGCCATGGCTGCATTTCGCAGTGTCATCCAAGGTCGTATAGGGCAGTTGGACGCCGCCGGCCGTCACCTCGGCGACCGTCTCGAACCCGTCGAGCGTACGAAAGAGGCCGCCGTCGTTCGGGGTGAAATTGTTCCCCATGCTGGCGAGGACATGGTTCGCATTGAGCGGATCGACCGCGAGGCCCATGCAGTTCTGCGACTTCATCCCGAACTGCGTCGGCCGACGCCACGACAGGCCCATGTCAGGCGAGCGCCAGATCGGATGGCTGTCGCCGCCGCCATAGATGATCGCGGGGGCGGCCGGGCTGTTACGGAACACCTGGGGCAGCTGATAGCCCTCTCCCGGGACATAGTCCGCCACCCCGAACTCCGCCGCCTCGACCACCGGCATCAGCCGCGCCGGCGGTTCGCTCACCCCTGGGTCCGACGCCATCTGGAGCAGCTGGATCAGCGCCGAGCTCGGCGCGCTGAACTCCATCGCGGTCAACGGGTTCAGCATGGCGGCGTCGGTCGTGTAGATGAAATGGTGCGCCTTGGACTGGCCGAGGACGTTCGCGGTCGATCCCACGGTCGGGTCGTTGGCCCAGAGGAACGGCCGGATTTGCGGTGCCCCGGTCACCGGCGTGACCGCGCGGGCGATCCAGCGGTTCGCTACGCTCGGATGCCGGATCATCGGGTAATAGCCGGTGCCGGGGCCACTGCCCGCCACATGGGCGTCGCCACGCCACCAGACGGCGGTGATCGCCTCGGGATAGGCCGCTTCATTCAGGTCGATGTGCCAGGTGCCGAATCCAGCCGGAACCCCGCTGCCGGACTGGCCGGTCGCATCCATACGGATCGAAAGAGTCACGTCGGCGAGGGAGATCGGCTTGATGACCACCGACATCTGGAACGTCACCTCGGCGTAGTTTCCGGAGGTGGTGTTGGTGCCGCGTACCGTGACCGGCTGTTGCGCCTGGGTAGCCGCCCGCGAGAATGTGAGCGCGCCGGTAGCGGCATTGATGCTGACCCCGGCGACCACCGGCGAGATCGACCAGGAATTGATCGTGCCCGAGAACGCGGTCAGCACATCGGTCGCGGGGGCCACGAGGGCGCCGGCGCCGCGGATCATGTTCAATCGGTTCGGGATCGGAGTTCCCGAGGCAGCCGGCGCCGCTCCCGCGCTTGAAACCACGGCCACCGAGAATGTGGCATCGATGTGGGCGCTGGCGGCGTTCGTTGCCCGGACTGTGACCGTCGAGCTCGAGAGCAGGGCGAGCGTGCTCGTGGCCACCAATTGGCCGCTGATCGTCACGCCGGCCGGTGGAGAGACGAGTGAGAACGTCCAGGGGCCGGGGGTGAAAGCCACCGAGACGTCGACCGGCTGCGGATTGCTGCCCTGGACATAGGACTGCGCAGCAAGGGCTACCCCGGAGAGAGCCGGCGCAGCGATCGCGACCGTCAGGAGAAAATCGCCATCGGCATGTCCGCCCGAGTTGGCGGCGCGGACTGCGATCAACAGCCCGGTTTGGACGGTGCCGGTTGAAATGTAGAGCTGGCCGTCCGACAGATCGATCGTAGCGGGCGGCGCTCCGAGCAGCGTCCAGGCGTCCACCTGTCCGGTGACATAGCCGGTCAGGTCGATGACCTTTATTCCGTCATTCTGAGCATAGCTCCGAGGCCCGATCGACGAGGTCCAGACCGGTGCGACCCGCGTGACCCCGAGGGAATTCCCGGGATATCGCCGGGTGATTCCGTCCCTTGTCGCGCTGTCGCGAACCCACAGGGTCGCGCGATCGACGTCAGCACCGGGTGTGAAGCTGCCGCCGACGGCGGCGATGTAGACGACTTCGCCTCGCATGATATCGGTTACGACCGTCGTCGCCCCGGCGGTATTGTCGTACGTGCCGGGCGTCACGACCACGGCCGCGCCGATCTTGCCGGTCCCGGTCAGCGCTGGAGGAACAACGGGGACGGGCCCATTGAGCTCAGCCTGGGCGGGCGGAAAACTGACGAAACCGTCGGCGCATTTGATCGCCTTGGCGCCGGAGACCGTGCGAAAGACCATCGGCATCAGCGGGTCCCCTTGACCGGCGGCGCGTCGGCGGCCTTCTCGGCGACCGCGACCTGCCGGATCTGCGCGGCCGCGGGAACATCGACCGCCCCAAGATCGCTGAGCATCGCGGTCGCCTCCGAGAGACCAAGCAGCCGCAGCATGAGAGCGGCCGCGAGCAATCCGGGCGATGCCGCCTCGAGCGCGGCGATGGCCTCGGGCAGGCTCGTTTTCTGAAGCGCCCGCGCCATCTGATCGACACTCACGTCAGGCTCCCTAGGGAGGCTCTCCACTGGCCGGAAGGTCACCGTTCCGGCCGCGAGGGTGCCCGTGTCCCATGCCGTCACGTCCTCATCGTCCGGGGTTTCGAAAGCCGCCGGATGGATGCCCGCCGCTGCCAATCGACCCGGCTTTTCGTTCAACTGGTCGATCTTGTCGTACTTGTTGCCTTCGGCATCCTGATATGGATGCCGCGCCGGAACCCATGCCTCGCCGACGAGCTGCACATACATCATCGTCTCCGTCCTCTGATCTCGACTGCGAAATGATGGGCGGCGGCGGCGGTCGCGCCGTCGTTTCCGACCACCTGCGCCGCCCACGACTTCACCGGGATGACCGTCGAGCGCCCCCACCGCATCCTTGGCGTCGCACTGACATTTTCTTTGAGCAGCGTCGCATCGGCGCG
Organism: uncultured Zoogloea sp.; assembly: GCF_937894855.1. NCBI lineage: Bacteria > Pseudomonadati > Pseudomonadota > Betaproteobacteria > Rhodocyclales > Zoogloeaceae > Zoogloea > uncultured Zoogloea sp. The sequence continues at coordinate 20,297 of NZ_CALAYQ010000009.1, read as the reverse complement.
GAGTCCGGGGGCCGCGCCAGAAGTAACCGCGGCGCCGGAAATAATCGCGCTGTTGCGGTTCGCAGGAGCACAGGCGCCATGGGTGATGTTCGCATTGGACGCGTTCGCCGCTGGGCCGGTGATCGTCCCGATCGGATGCTTCCAATCGACGTTGCGGATCGACACGAGATACGCGCCGTGTGCGTTGGTCCAGCTGCCGAGGCCGCCATCGGCGCCGTCCGAGGTACACTGCCGATGGGCCCAGGCGGTGCCCATCGAATCCGCGCCGAGCCCGGCGTTGATCGCCGTGTACCCCACGCCAGACGGAATTGTCGGCGCGCTGGCGGTGCCGGATCGGATGCCAATGCCCAGGATCATATCCTTGGCCTTGTAGGTGGTGAGCGTCGGAGTGCTGGACGCACCTTCCGGACTGGCGGCGATTATTCGCGGCCTGGGCGGTTTCTTGAACCAGAAGCTCATGGTCAGCCGAGCAATACTTTGTTGCCAGATGTCACGAGGTACGGGATCACGGTGCGCTCATTGGCCCCATCGTTCAGGGCTATGACCCCTGCCGTGGCGTCGGACGGCAGAACGTCTGTCCCGGCCGTCAGGCCCCAGCCCCCCGTGCCATTCTGCAGGACCACGATATGCCCGCTTCGCCCCGCCTTGCCGGTGTAGTTCGAGAAGGCGAGAACCCGCGTCGCGGTCAGCGCCCCCACCTCGAAATTGATACCAGCGGCCAGGTTCAGGGTGATCGTTGCAGCGTCCGAAACGCTGATCGGCGCCTGAGAGGCGCGGCTCACGTCCGGACTGATCCATTTGTTGGACGCGCTACCGGCCCAGACATCCGCCGCATCCGCAGCGATGGCGCCAAACTGAATGAAGTCCAGAGAGGTCGCGCCGATTGTGATCGGACCGTTGGTAGAGCAGGCCCAGATGGTATCGGCGTTGACGGTGCCTTCGCGCACGACAACGGTCGCGCCAAGCAGCGCGACGCCCGTATCCGCGTCAGGACGCCGCGTCGGGGCACCGCTCGCATTGACCCTGTAGATCCCTCGCTCCACCCCGCTGGTCTGGTTCTTGATCAGGATGTCGTCGTCGACGGCGAGCACGACACCGTCGACCGTCTGGCCGGCCGCGTAGGCGGAGGCCAAGGTTCCGTTGGCGGTCGTCGCGGCCCGAACACTCCCCTTCCACGACGACGCGGAGCCGATCAGAGGCGCCAGCCGCGCAAAGAGACCGCTCGACGTCAGCCCTACGAACTCACCGTCCTCGTCTGTCGCGAAGACCGCCAGGTTGGGCACCTCGGGTGCATCGGCCGACGCCTTGTTCAGAATGGCGTTCGCCCGTGCGACGGACGCGGCCGGATCCTCGTGACTTCCTTCGTCGAGGATGATTGCAACAAGACTGTCGGCGAGCGCCGGCGCGGCGGCGGGGTCGGCACCTGCCGCTGTGATGCCGCCGACGATCGCCGCCGGAGCCGCGCCGAGCTTCCCCGCCAGCGCCGCCGTGGTCCCGGCCGCTTCCGCTTTCCCCGCCAGCGCCGTTGCCAGCCCGGTTACGTCGCTGATCGGATGGGTATGCGCGAGCGGCGCGCGCCCCGCGACCGCGTCGGTAAAATGGTCGAGGTTCCCATCGTACTCCAGAGCAGTCAGCGGACTGCCTTTGGATGTGCGCTTGACTATGGTCATTCGACGAATACCCCGCTTTCGAAAACGCCTGGCTCAAAGGTGATTATTCCGCCGGCCCCGAGCAGGGTCTCCAGCACCGCGATCCGCGCGAAGAGCGCAGGCAGCACGCCGACGCGGACATAGGCCTCGGCGTTCTCGAACGCCGCGCCGCCGACGCTGTCGGGCTGAAGCGCGGAGAGGGCCAGGGCGGCGGCTTCGCCGAAGTCGCCACCGCCCGTGCGCCAGACGTCGGTTTCCAGCGCGGCGTCGAGGACCTCCGCGATGCGCGCGCCCGCCTGGGCATCGAGCTCGACCTTGTCCAGCTCGGCGTTCCCCTCGTCCTCCGGGTCGTAGACGATGAGCTGCAGGCCCGGCGTCCATTCGCGCGCCGGCTTCGGCCCGAGCGGGTTTGGATCAGGCATCCGTGCCTCCGTTCAGGACGGTACGCGCCGCCCGCCGACGATCGATCACATCCTCGGGCAGCGGTCGGCCATCTGACGGATCGACCGCCCGCGTGACATACCAATCCGTGGCATCGAGATACGCCCGCGCGAGTGCACGCGCGTCTTCGCGGCGCTCACCCTCCGGGGTGCGCAGCAGGCTCCAGTTCAGCATATGTTGGGGTCCTCTAGACGATCTCAGCGTCGCCATAGGGCGGCAGGGCGACCGGGCCATCGTCGGTGATGGTCATTGTTTTCGCGAAACGTCGCTCGGCCGGCGCCTCCGGCCCACATGGCAACACCACTGTGACCCGGACGTGCCCCTGTTCCCGGCGTGCCCCGGATCCGATCCATTCGCTGGCGATCGCATCCCTGGGCAGCATTCCGCCCTCGGGAAGTGGTCCGAAATCCAGCCGCGCGCCGTTGAGCAGCAGGATGTCGCCGCTCACCTCGATGCGCAGCTGCTCGTCTCGCCGGACGCAAGTAAAATCGAGGATCATGCGACCCATCTCCCGACCGCCTTGACGTGGCACGTCGCGGTGTCTCCTGCCCCGAAGTTCGTCATCCCCGCGATCCTGACCAGTTCCAGGGACATCTCGGTTGGCGTCGGGCTGGCGCTGATCCTCAGCGTGCCGAGCATCGAGACGGCAGGCGCGGCGCTGACCAGCCGCAACAGCGCCGATCCGCGCCAGATCGAATTCGCGAACGGCCGCGGGAACACCCAGGTGCCACCGAGCGTCGCGACATCGAGGCGGTTGAGCGTCATCGGCCCCCAGCACTTCTGCGTGCCATCGGCCAGGCGCACATACTCGCCGCTCGACAGGACGCCGCTCTCGATTATCGCGCCGCCGGGGACCCCGCCCGCCATGGAGACGTCACCGACAATGTCGCGCTGCGTGAAAACGCGCCGCCAAGGCTTCCAGGACGTGCCCTCGGCGTTGAGCGAGACCCTGATCGAGATCAGGTCCGCCTCGGCGGAGCTCTGGACGAAGGCGATCTGCGTGACCGCGTTGGCGCGGGCGGCGACGATCAGGGAGCCGTTGCCGGCCGCCGGCGCGTTCAGCGCGCCGCTCGACCAGCGACGGAATCCATCGGTGATCTCATCGTCGAAATCCTGAACCACGGGACCGATATCGCTGGTCAGAACCCGCCACAACCCGTCGATCCGCACCCTCAACCGTGTCCCATAGGCCGAGGCGCCAGTGTCGAGCCAAAGCTGACCCTCGACGGGATTCGGCGGCGCCGACGCCCCCTGCCAGGACGACTTCAGGGCAGTCAGCCAGTCGTTGATGCCATTGACCATGGCTGCGCCCGCGAGCGGCGAGGACGACCGGATCAGGTTGGCCGGATGGCTCATTCGCGTTCCCCATAGGCTCTGGCCAAAATCTCCACGACGCGCTCGACCCCGGCGCCGGCGGAATTTCGGATCTGGATATCAATGCCGTCTCTGTCGGCCGTGTAGATCGGGCGGTCTCCGGCGGCGCCGTCCTGGATCGTCAGGCCAACGTCGGGCCGCGCGTAGAACCCCGGGTCGAAATCGACGCGCCGGCCGGCCGCCGGCACCGTCAGCCTCTTGCTGTAGACGCGATCCGGCATATCGACGACAAAGCGCGCCGCGCGGACGACCGGTGTCGCACCGGGACTCGTCGAGACGAGCTCGAGGCGAAATCGGAAGGCTCGCGCGGTGTAATCACCGACCGCGAACTCCCGCCAGGCGCTCCAGGTGGGGCTGCCGGCCGGATTTGAGTTCGTGGTCTGCAGATAGGCGCGGACCGCGACACCATCCTCGACACCGCCATAGACATCCTCGACGGCGAAGACGTCGGTCCAGGCGAAGACATCGTCGTCGATCCGTGCCGCGTTGATCTCGACCTCGGCGCTGACCCGGCAGGTAAAGCGGCCGCCGAGGTCGATGTACGCGGCCGACTCCCACTGGCCAGTCGCCTCGAAGGTGGACGGCGTTCGCTGGATCAGCAGCGGAACTCCCGCCTGAATATGCACGGGTGCGAAACTCTGGACCGCCACGTAGAATTCCGCGCCATCCGTCTTGCGGAGCCTCAACCCACCAAGGCCGCTATCCACGACGGTGTTCGACCGAACGCCGGCGAATTCCGGATCGGCCTCCAGATCGAAAATGAAATTGAGACCCCGCACGCGCGGGATGGTGGTTGTCACGGCCGCGGCGATTTCGCTGGTGCGACCCTGATGATCGACCGACTTGACCAGATAGGTTCCGACCCTCAGCGGCACCTCGACGCTCGTCGCCGGGGCCGGCACCCGCCGGACGTTCTGCGCCGTGGCCCATAGCGCTCCGCTCTCCACCTTGGAATGGCGCACCAGGTAGTACGACACATCGATGTCCGGCGGTTCGAGCCACGAGAGCGTGGCATTCCCGCCGGTGATCTCGATGCTAAGGTCGGACATCTCCGCCGGACGATCGGTTGCCCCGACCACGGAAATCGAACTCGCCTCAACCCAGCGACTGGCACGGCCGTATTCGGAGACTACCCTGAACCGCATGTCGTACCGGTCGCCCGGCTCAACCTCGCGGACCACCACGCGGCGCAGCCCCTCGACGGTCACGCCGTCGTCGTCCCAGGCGCCACCCGCCGCCCGCCGCACCTGGGCGATCAGCCGGGCGATCGGCGGCTCCCTCGACCCTTCCCGCAGCCGCAGAGTGGCAATGATCCGCGGCATCAGATCGCCATTCGGCAAACGCTCGAGCGCGGCGTCGGCCGCCTGAATGTCGGCGATGGCCGGCGCCGACGGCTGGCGCATCCAGACCGGCACCGTGGTGCGCGGCTGATAGTCGGGGATTCTCCCGGTATCCGCCGAATGCACCGCCGGAGCGTGGGGGACCAGGATCAGCGTCGCATGCAGGTCTTCGTCGGGATCGACAGTGTTGACAATCCAGTCGGTGACAGTCCTTCCCGCCTCTCCGAACGCAACGAGGTCATCCGGAAATGGTATCTCGCCGGAACCGATCGGTGTGCGGAAGACGAGAGAGCGGCGAATGCCTGGCACCGTCACGAGCAGCCGACTGACTTCCAGGTTGGAAACGCCCGCCGACCTGCGGATGAAGACCGAATATTCCTTGCCAGTCTCCATCAGGCAGTCCTCGTCGAGCTCGATCGAAACGCACTGCCCGCCGTCGATCTCGCGCGAAACGATGCGCCCCTGGACAAGACCGACGAGCATCACGTCGTGCGCGACACGCACCATGTCGCCGGGCCGCGCGACAAGGTGTTCCATATCCATGCGCACGGTCAGCCGCTCCGGCCGCAGCTTTGCGACGGCCATGTGATATCGCGCGTCCCGGAATGCCTGATCGGCCTCCGTGACTCCCCAGAGATCGAGGCGGTCGAAGGTCGCGGCGTTTCCCTTGTTCTTGCCGTCGGCGTAAACGATCAGCTCGTCGGGCTGGTAGCCGGCGGCGGCCGAGACGAATTGCACGCGGAACGCGTCCGGCGGGTCAGGAAAGGTCCGCTCGCCGGCCAGGCTGATGATGTTGCGTGGAGTCAGCATCTGCACCGGCACATCCTGCGCGATGTCGCGCTTGATGCTGTAGAGCCCATCCTTCATCAGAAACGCAGCGCGGCCGGCGGCCGCGACGTCCTTCAGCGCGTCGAAGAGCGTTCGCTGGCCCTGGATCACCGCGTCGCAGCGCCGATCCGCCTGGCGGTTTTCCGTATGCCAGGCTTGCAGGCTCGGCAGATCGAGGCGCGACAGGGAAATCCGCCGCTTCAGGTGCGGACCGCGCAGCAGGTGCCGATAGATCGAGGCCGGGTTGCGCGTGGCGCGCGTGACCCACTCCGACCCGTTCCAGTCCGGGATCAGCGATGTCGCAACGCAGTTGAGATCGTCGATCACGTTGCTCAGCTGGTCGGTGGCCCGGATCCGGACGGCGATCATCGCGAGACCGCGCATGCCGACAGGCGGGTCGTTTCGGATGCTCCGCAGCGACGCCCAGACGACAAGGTCCAGGAACTGCACCGTGTGCTCGGGGTCCTCTTCGGCATCGCCGCTCACGCGCCGGATGCGAACCTCGTACTGCCCCCGTGCCGGGAACTTGATCCGGCGCGACCGGCGGCGGGTCCGGGGCAAGCGCTCCTCGTAGACGATGATCCCGCCGTCGAACCAGGCGGTTGTCCCCACCCGTCGGAACATCGTCTGAAACTTGATCTTGCGAACGACCCAGCCATACCTCCCGGTCAGACGGCCGACGCCGTTCGGCGCCACGGTGTCGACATAGACCTCGTCGATGTCCGGCGCCGTCCTGCGCGACTGCCACCCCGCGCTCTTCGGCAGCTCGATGCTCAGGTCCTCCTGGAACACCTGTCCGGGATAGAGCGTGATCGGATCATCGTGGTCCCATCCCTCGCGGATCTCGATCTCGATATCGTCGTACTCGTCGATCGGCGTATCGCCGATCTTGATGTCGGCGATCGTCAGCGGCCCGTACCCCACGACGAACAGGCTGCGCAGGTACTGCTCGTCGCCGCTCCGCTCGACATAATGCTCGGCGCCGAGCAGCGGCACGACCAGGTGCCGGCCGAGGATCAGGGGGATCGGCCCATACGGATCGGCGCGGTTCTGCGATCCGCGGATCCCGGGCAGCAGCTCCTGCCGCCCGCGCGCCCCCAGCGCGTCACGGCCTGGCGCCGGCGGCGGGGCGATGGCATTGACGAGCAGCGAGCCGACGATCGAGGCGCCGGCGGTGATCAGGCCGGCGGCCAGCGTCGCGGCCGTGCCGGTCATGCCAAAGGCCAAGGCGGCGGCGGGACCGGCCCAGGCCGCGACGACCAGAACGGCGATGGAGAGCAGCGTCCGGAACGTGTCGCCGCCTTGCACCCAGGCCCGGAATTCAACGCGCGATCCTGGCTTCGGCCGCACGCGCTCGTGCCATTCGGCGGGCACCGGGGCGCCGGCGATATAGACATTGACGTAGCGACGGGCTCCGGCGTCCGGGATCGCCACGGCGAGCATCTCGGCGATCGACAAGCCGGCCGGCAGGTGATGCTCGGCGATGTCGCTCCGCAGCGGATGCGGGCGGCCGATCAGGTGGACGGCGCCCTCGAGCGGGCGGAGGACCTCGGCGGAGCCTACCTGGATCATGGCCGGCGAAAGGCCTCGACCCGCCGGGCCCATGATCCGGCGCGATAGGATTCGACGGCCGCGCCGAGGCCGACACGGGTGTGCAGCATCATCCCGCCGCCGACCACCATCCCTATGTGGCAGACCACCCCGGCGGTCCGCAGGAACACCCCGTCGCCCGGAATCTCCGAGCCGGGCTCGACGACCTGCGCGAACCCAATGTGCCCGCGGATCACGCCCGCATGCTCCTCGCGGCCGGCGGCCGTGCCGTAGCACCCGTCGTAGCCGTCCAGCCACTCGCCCCACCGCTCGCCCCGGACGAGCCGATAGAGACCCCAGCAGTCGAGGCCGTCCCGATCCCGGCCGAGCTCGCGGAACGGCAGCCCCAGATAGTCCGCCACCCAAGCCGGAATAGGCGCGGAGATCATCGGAAAAGCCCCGGAAAATTGCCCGGCGTGAACAGATGGTGCGGAACGGCCATGTCGAGGATCGGCTCGTAGGTCAGGTCCATCTCGACGACCGCGCCGTCATACCGCGCGACACGGCATTCGAAATCGAACGGGCCGAGGTCGACCTGGTCGGGGTCGCTGACCGGCACGATCGCCAGCGTCGCGGTCAGCACCTCGTTGACCGACCGGATCGCCTCGACGAACATCAGCGACGCATTGTCGATCCGGATGCGCGCCCGGGGAGGGCTGGCATCGCTCGCCTCGGGCAGGGTCACCGCGAACGCTTGCGCGCGGTATGTGATACCCCGACTGACCACGTCGGCGTCCCAGTCGGTCACCCGCACCGTGGTGCCATCCCCGCGCAGCGTGAACAGCGCGATGTAGGCATCGTCGATCTCGGTCGCATAGAGGCGCGCGCGGTCCATCTACGACCATTCCTCGATATTGATGCTCAGCTCGATCCATCCGGGGGCGAGCTGCGCCATGGCGAACCCGCCATCCTCGGCGAACCGGACGGTCCGGACCGCGTCGGTGATCGGATCGGGCCAGTCGAAGAGCTCCGCCCCCAGGCCGATGTGCACGCGCACCCAGGTTTCGAACGTCGCGGCTTCGGCGTTGGTGATCGCGTATCTCGCGGACAGGCTCCGCGTCGCGCGGCTCGACCGCCGCCGGACCTTCGGGGGCCCGACTTCCATGGCCGTGCGAGCCACGCTCGGCTTCAGCCCGCCGCGCTGGTAGCTCCCATAAAGGGGGGCGCGTGAGATCGGGAACGACGGCATCGTCGGTCAGACGCCTCTCGGCCGCCGGCCGACGCCGAAATTGTCGCGCATGGCGCCATCGAGGGCGCCCTGGCCGATCATGTTCCGGACCTGATCCCGCAGGAAAATCTCGATCTGGCGCGTGCCGCCCGGCCCGGTCTTTTCCTCGACCTGCGTTCCGGCCGGCGCGTTGTGGATGATGACTTCCACTTTCGCAGCCCCGCCACCCAGCCCGCCGAGCGCGTGATTGGGAATGACCTGCGATCCGCGCGGCAGGTTGACGAGCTCGGGCCCCCGCTCGCCGACCAGTGCGAGACCGCCCGGCGCCGACCGCGTTCCCGCCGCGAATCCGGGGATCGGGAAATAGCCCGTCTGGCCGAACAGGCTGCCCAGCACGCTGTTGAACGCCTTGTTGAGGACCAGGCGCTTCAGATCCTCCTCGAGGCCGCGCAGCGCGTCGCCGCCGCGAGCCGAGCCGTCGACGAGCGCGTCGACGAGGCCGGAGAACTGGCCAGCGGCGGCCTGTCCGACCTGCTGGAACACCCCGGGGATGCCGTCGGCCACGGACGTCAGCTGCGAAGAGACACCCACCCGGCCAGCATCGAGGCCGGCAACCAGGCCCTGCATGATATTCTGGCCGATCTCGGCGAAGACGGTTGACGGTGAATGAATGCCAAGCGGATCGCGGATCCAGCCCGGAATGCTCTCGGCCAGCGATCCGAACCACGCTTTCACGTTTTCCCACTTCTCCACTAACCCCTGAAGCAGCCCGTCAATCATCTGCCGGCCAGCCTGGAGCAGCTGCTCGCGTACCCCGGCTAGATAGGCGTCGAGCTCGCCGAAGGCGGCGATCGCCGCGTCGACACCTTCGACCAACCGCGTCCCGATATCCGAAGCAAAGGCCTCCGCCGCCGCCCGAGCGCCCGGAAATGCTACGTCGGCGAGGTTGAGCACCGTCGTACCGAAAGCGATCGCCTGCTGACCGACCGAGTCGAGAGCGCCGGCGAAGTCGCCTCGCAGCGTCTGGCTTAGCGCCTGGGCGCTCAGCACCAGCTGCTCACCCATGCCGGACGCAACGACGCCCATCGCGCGCCCGAATCCCTCGACCGCGCCCGCGACGACGGGAAATTTCTCCGCGACCAGATCCCAGTTCTGGTAAAGCGCGATACCCGCGGCGGTCAGCGCGGCGATCGCTGTGACGGCGAGGCCAACCGGACTGGCCACCGCGGCGATGCCGGTGGCCACCAGGCCGGCTGCCACCAGCAGCGGCCCAATCGCCGCGGCGCAGGCGCCGGCGGCGACGCCGAAGCGCAGCAGCGCCGGATCGGCCTCCGATACCGAGTCGATAAGGTCGGTCACTCCTCGCGCCAGATCGGTCGCCATGTCGATCAGGCCGGCGTCGGCGACCGCCAGCGCCAGCTCGTCGATCGCCCCGCCCAGTTGCTCCATCGCCCCGGCCCAGCCCTTGGTGCGTGCCGCTGCCTGCTCGGCCGCGTCCGCCGAGCCGATCGCCGCGTCGAGCTCGGCCACCCCTTTCGCGCCGGCCTCCATCAGGCCGATCGCGGTGCGCATGGCGTCCGTGCCGAAAATGTCGGTCAGCGCCTCGGACTTCGCCTCGTCGCTCAGATTGCCGAGCGCGGTGCGCAGCTCCTCGGCCACGTCTGCCATCGGCTTCAAGCCGCCGGAGGCGTCGAAGAATTCGAGGCCGAGCCGGTCCATCGCGGCGGCGGCCGCCTTCGAAGTCGGGACCAGCCGCTGCAGGAAGGTCTTGAAGCTGGTGCCGGCGTCCGAGCCGCTGGCGAACCGCGCGCTGGTCGCGGCGATCACCGCGTTGAAATCCTCGAGCGTGACGCCGAGGCCGCCGGCGACGCCGCCGGCTTGTGCCAGTGCCAGGCGATAGTCGTCGAAGCCGAACTTCGAGGCCAGCAGCACACCAGAGACGCCGTCGACCACGGAGCCGAGGTCGGCGGCACCCTTGCCGAAGTTAAGCATCACATCGGTGGAAAGATCGGCGGCGGAGGCGAGGTCGGAACCGGAGGCGGCCGCGAGGTCGAGCGAAGCGGTCAGCGCCCCGCCAAGGATGTCGGCGGTCGACACGCCGTTCTTGGCCAGCATTTCGATCGCTTCCGCCGCCTCGCCGGCGGAGAAGGTCGTGCTTTTCCCGAGGTCACGCGCCAGCTTTTCGAACGCCGCCATGTCACCGGCACCGGCGCCGGTCGCGGCGCCGATCCGGTTCATCGCCGCCTCAAACTGGCCGGCGGTATTCAGGATCAGGCCCCCAGCCAGGGTCAGCGGCGCGGTAACCTTCAACGACAACTCACTGCCAAGCCGGCCGAGGTCGCGCCCGGCGACCTTCAACTTGGCAGTCGCGCCGTCGAGGCCCTGGCTGAACGCGGCGGTATCGATGCCGAGCACGACGCGCAACGCACCGACGACTGCCGAGGACATGGCTCTACTCCTGTTGCTGGTCGGACGACTGGCCGCTCAGGGCCAGCCCGATGAAGAATGCCCGCACCCGGGCGTCGTCGGCGGCGCTCGACCCGCCGGAACCGGCGGCTCTCGGCGAGGGTCGCGCGCCTCCCCCGGAGCCAGCCGGTTCAGACGGTCGGAAGGCAGGCATTTTGCGCGGCGAATGCACTGCGAAGGCGATCAGCTGCGCCGTCTCGTGCGCGATCGCCCGCGCCCGGTCATGCGCGGAACGGGCACGCGTCAGCGCCGCCTCCAGGATCAGCTCGGCCTCACGCGGCGTGCGCGCCCAGAATTCCGCGAAACCGAGCCCGGCGCCGAGCCAGCCGCGCAGCCAGCCATCGATGTCCGGATCGCCGCCGGCGTCCGGATCATCCGGCTCGACGCCTAGGGTTCCCCCGAGGCGCCGTCTCCCGCCTCGGAATCCCCCGCCTTGCTTTCCGGCAACGCCGCGCGGATCGCGCGGCCGAGCAGCGCCACCGCCGGCACGATCCCGAGCGCGTCGATGATCTCATCCACCGCCTCGGGCGCGGGCGTCGGCGACAGTCCGGCGAGGAACAGCCGATGCACCCGGTCGAACCCGTCGGGATCCTCTTCGATTTTCCGGAGCTCCCGAACGGCGGCGAGGAACCCCTCGCCGGTCGCGCCTGGCAGCCGGGGATATGCCCGCATCGCCGCGAACCCGAAGCGCAGCCGGTAGTCACGGCCGAGCGCGGTAAACAGGACGCCGCTCGCCGGGTCCTCCCCCTCTTTCTGGAGACTATCCATCAGGCCGCCGCCGCGCCCTTGGTCCAGGTTACATCGCCGGTGATCCGGATGCGCACGTTCATGCCCAGGGGCTCGCCGATGCCGTTGTCGACGAGGGCAGGCGTCGGAAAGCCGCGAAACGCGAAGATGTCGCCGCTCGACTGGTTCGGCGCGGGTTTCAGCGTGACGCGATAATAGATCGCGCCGGCGGCGGCGTTGTCGGCCACCTGCTGCTCGTAGCCGGCGGCGGTATAGCCGCATTCGAGCTCGATCTCGCCGGCGTCCTTCAGGCCCTTGATATATTCGCGGAACCCGTTCGGACTGTCGAGACTGGTGACCTCGGGATATTCCTGCGTGGTCGAGGGCACGGCCACGCCCTTCGCCTCCGGAATGTCCGCCCAGCCGGTGGTGCCGTTCGTCGATCGCTCGACGCCCGCGCCATAGGAAATGATCTGGTTGCTCACGGCTCCTCCTGCTGATGCCTGACCCTGAAATCGAGCGACGTCCGGAACAGCTGTTCCACCACGTCGCCGCCGTCCGCCGCGCGCACCTCGCTGGTGTCGCGGCCATTCTCCTGGAAGACGCCCTGAAAGCGGGTCGCCCCGACAATCCCCGCATAGCCGTCGAGCGCGGCCGACACGGCGCGGCCGAGCGCCTTCGCCTCGCGATAGACCAGCGCCCAGCAATCGACCTGCACCCGTGCATCGGCCAGTGCCTCCGGCCCGGCCAGGCCATGACCCCGGCGCTCGGAAACCAGATGCAGCAGCACCGCCGGAAAACCCTCGCCCTGCGGCCGTCCGCCCCAGCTCACTCGCGCCCCGGCCAGCGCCGCGACGCCGGGCGCGGCGAGCAGCAGGCTCCGCAGATCCTCCTCCATCACCCGGCCTTCGCCGCCGCCCTGGCGAGCCGCGCCGCCCGCCGCCGCGCGGTCTTCTCGATCTCGGCGCCGAGATCGGTGGCCACGGCGTCGAGCGCACCCTCGGCACCCGCGGCGAACGCCGGCCGCATGAAGGGCTGCGGCCCGTGACGCGAATTGCCGAACTCCTGCTGGACCGCCTTCGGGTCGCGGTTCGGCCCCATGAAGACCTCGACGGCGCCCGCCCCGGCGCCCTTGGCCGCGGCGCGCGCGGCGGCGACGCCGCCGCCGGCGCCGATCGTGGCGGCGTAGGCACGGGCGGCGGCGCTCTTCGCCCCCGCCGGCCGGCGCGTTGTAACGATTATCGTCCCGGCGATGCTCTCGGGAGTCTCCGGATCGTTCGGCGCCTTGGCCCGCGCATCCTCGGCCATGGGGCCCAGAGCGCGGATGCCGACCCGCCGCAGCACGCTCTTGCCGAGGCTCTTGCCGAGATCGGCCAGCGCCGCCTCGGTCTCCCGCCATCCTTCCAGCTGGACCTTCATGGCGCCGCGTCGACCCGGGCGGCGGCGGTGATCTCCTGACCTTCCTGGCGGCCGAGTTCCTTGACGGCGCTGATCGTGTGTGCGCGCCCCTCCCAGACTACGCGATCGAAGACGGTGACCCCAAGGCCCCAGCGAATTCGGAACCGGACCGTCGCCTCGGCGCCGAGCTCGCCGGCGCGCCAGCGCTCCCCGTCGCTGACAGGCCGAACTTGAGCGCTGATCGTCGCCAGCGGCGACCAGGCTTTCACCTCGCCACCGAAGGCGTCGACCGTCGCGCTGAAGCGCTCGATCGTGACGAGACGGTCGAGGTCACCGGCCTCGAGAATACGAGAGGGCATGGCGGACCTCAGTCGTAAATCGCCCAGATATCGGAGGCCGTACCGCCGAGCCGGACCTGCGAAGCGGCCAAGGGATTGAACCCCTGCTGCAACGGGACATTGGCACGATCCGTGCCATCGACCTGCCTGAGGTTCGCGGTGCCGGCCGTCCCGACGAGAAGCGCGCGGCAAGGCCCGCCGGGCAAAGCAGCGTCGGCCTTGGTGACGGGGACGTAGACCAGGGCGGTCGACGAGGACAGGAAGTTGGGGGCCATGTGAAATTTCTCCTACCGATCAGACGGCAATCCGGCGCCACGGCGTGATCTGGGCGACGACGATCTTCTCGTCCATGGCATCGCGGTGGTCGTATTCGTGCCGGACCATCCGGCGGATCACGTCCTTGATTCCCGGCGGACACCCATTGCCTGCGACCCAGCGCACGCGCGCGGCGCCGGGCATTGCCCTGGTCGGAGGCCAAGCAACGCCGGGCGCTGGCACAATCCTGTCCGCTGCCAGCACGAAATCGTCCGGGCCGATGGTTTGCTCGTCGCCGGCGACGTCGATGTAGACGATGCTCTCCACGCTCACCGCCGGGCCGAGCGGCAGCCGGATCGTCGCCGGCAGCCCATCCATCATCAGCTCCCAGGTCTGCGCCTCGAGGGCGCGGCCGAGCAGACCGCCCCAGCCGTCCAGGCGCGACACGGCACCCAGGATCAGGTCCTCGATCAGCTGGTCGTCGTGAGAAAGGGCGACGTTGCAGTATTGCTTTGCCTCCGCCAGCGACAGCGGTGATGTCGCCGGCGAAGTGACCAGGATGGGCGTGGGCATGTCAGGATCAGGCCACCGGCCTCTGGGAGGCTTTGCCCTTGGCGATCTGTACCGACACGGCGATCGACGTCCCGCCGTTCTTGGTGGTGACCGTCCGGACGTACCGCTTGCCGCCACTATAGCCGAACTTGTAGGCGGTCGACGCGGCCAGCGACGCGGGCAGCGTGCCGATCAAGCCGTTCGACGACGTCACGTCCACGAAGTCGCCGGAGGTGGTCGTGTCGGAATGCTGCAGCTTCAGAGTATAGTCGCCGGCGCCGCCGATCGCGCCGGTATTGACGAGCCCGACCATGCTGTCGAAGCCCCGCAGATCGATCGCCGCCGACGTGTCGGTCGCCGCCAGCACCTGCGGAACGACCGCCGACACGACGCCCAGATTGGAGTAAAGGTCACGCATCCCGCGCGTCTCCTGTATGTCCTAATGGAATGGGGAAGGCCCGGCGGATCATCCCGCCGGGGTCGAGGCGATCGGCTTAGTCGCCGAACTTGAGGAACTTCACCGCTTCGAAGTTGATCGCGTCGCCGCCGACCCGCTTCGTGGTATAGAACCCGACATAGGGCTTGTTGGTCAGCGGATCCCGCAGAACGCGGATGCCGACGCGATCGACGATCTGGTACGCCTCGCTGAAATCTCCGAACGCCAGCGAAAGGCTGTCCGCGGCGATCACCGGCATGTCCTCGGCCTCGACGATGTTGAAGCCGAGGATCGTGCCGCCGGACAACGCCTGCAGCGAAGGCGCCCAGATGTAGTTGCCCTGCCCATCCTTCAACTTCCGGACTTCGGCGACCGTCGACCGCGCTGCCATGAAATTCGCGCCCGCGCGGTATCCCGCCTTCACGGAATAGACGAGGTCGATCAGCTTGTCGCTGCCGTTCGTCGCGCCGAAACTGGCATCCGTGCCGGTGAGGACGTGCTGGAAGATGCCCCAGGCCCGGGTCGCGTCCGCCGTCAACGCCGTGGGGTAGGTCAGGAGTCCGCGCGGTTTCAGCGCGCCGTCGCCATTCAGAAACGCGGCGTTCTCGGTCCGGATGAACTTGTCCGACGTTTTCGCGGCGAGCCAGGCCTCGATATCGAACATCGCGTCGTCGAGGACCTTCTGGGTGGCCTGCGGGAAGGCGTAGAGCTCGTGCACCGGGATATCCCACTTGCCGAGCTGCGGCGTGCCCGTGGCGGGGCGGGGCGCGGTCTCGCCGACCCAGCCGGCTGTGCCCTCACCGAGATCGTTGAAACCCTCCAGGCGGTCCGTTCCGATCGTGTCGACCGACGCTACCTGTCGCATCGGCGAAGTCTCGAACAGCTTCTTCACGATCCGACCGGAGGTGTCCGGCGTGACTGCGAAGCCGCCGTCCGGATCGGAGCCGACGGACATCGCCGCCAGCGCTTCGCGTGGCGTGTTGCCGCCCCGGCGCATGTAGGTGTTGAGCGCGGAACGATAGGCTTGATACTCCTCGATACCGACGTCCTGGCCGCGTTCGCGGCCGAAGGCCTGCGCCATCGAGATGTCGGTGACGGCGCCGTCGCCACCGCCAAGCAACGCGCCGGCGGCGCGCGTCGCGACATCCGTCAGCTTTCCCTGCATCTCGGTGAGCGCCGCGTTGATCCGATCGACCTCTTCGGTCGATACCGCGTCCGCGCGACCCTTTTCGACCGCCGCGAGCCTTGCGTCGTTCTTCGCCTGGAACTCGGTCCAGGCCTTCTGCAGTTCGGCCAGAACGGCCTTCGGGTCTGTCGCGTCCGCGCGCACGGTCGCGATCCCGCGCGCGGGCTTGAACGCCGCCGGGGTGAGCATCTTCATGATCGGTCCTTTCTAGGATCGAAGCGTTGTGATTGCCGACATCAGGTCGGCGGTCAGATCGCCTGCATCGCGCTCGGCGGGTCGGGTTGCATCGCGCGGGCCCGACGAAATTGCGTTGATCAGGTCGAAGCGCTCCCGGCGCCCCATGCCGGCGGTCGCCAGCTTTGCCTCGAGGCGGCGCCGGGCGATCAGGTCCGAGGGGCCACCGGCGGCCTTCGCCGCCTCGGAGCTGGCGGCTTCGAACGTCGCGTCGGCGAACCCCTTTTCGATCGCCTCGGCCGCCGACATGAACGTCCCGTCCGACGCCTTGGAAGGACCGTCGAGCATTGCCAGCACATCCTTCGCATCCATGCCGGTGCGGGCCGCGTAGATGTCGGCCATCGACGCGTCGAATTGCCCGAACACTTCGGCCGCGTCGAGGTAGTCGTGGCGGTTGCCGACGACGAGCCCCCAAGCATTATGGATCATCATCATCGAACCCGTGCCCATCAGCACCTGGTCACCGGCCATCGCGATGACCGACGCCGCCGAGGCCGCGATCCCCATGATCTTGACCGTTACCTCGGCGCGATGTTCGCGCAGCAGATTGTAGATCGCCATTCCTTCGAACATGTCGCCGCCGGGGGAATTTACGTTGACCGTGACCGCGT
This sequence comes from uncultured Zoogloea sp., assembly GCF_937894855.1. Classification (NCBI taxonomy): domain Bacteria; kingdom Pseudomonadati; phylum Pseudomonadota; class Betaproteobacteria; order Rhodocyclales; family Zoogloeaceae; genus Zoogloea; species uncultured Zoogloea sp. The sequence continues at coordinate 3,705 of NZ_CALAYQ010000009.1, read as the reverse complement.
TCTTGCCGATCAACCGCAGCGCGGCTGCCATGCGCTTGGCGGTGAATCCCTCCCCGGACCAGAAATCCTCTCCGATCACACCATAGATCGACACGGTATTCGGATCGTCGGCCTCAGCCGCCATCGGCCGCTCCACCCATTCGGTCAGCGCCACCGGCGGCGAGTCCCAGTCGTACCCCTTGGGTCGCGAGGCCGCGCGGGCGTCAGGCAGTTCGCGCAGGGTCATCCGGGTCTCCTTCTGGCGCCGCGGGAGGCGGGGCGAGCGTCTGGTTTGGCGGCGCGGCGTATTCGTCGCCGGCCTCGTCGTCTCGTGGATTCAGGTCCAGCTTCTCGCGGACGTCGTTGGCGCTGTAGACGCCCCACTGCCGCCCGCGCGTGAAGGCGTCCCACTGGGCCTTAGTGTCGCCCTTCAGAAGCGCCTGGGTGTTGAACCTGAAATCGAGCACGTCCCACTCGCTCTCGTGGATCAAGTCGCGCTTCAGGGCCTCCTGCCAGGTCACCAGCCAGTCGTTCAGTGTGTAGGTCACGAACCCGATACCCTGCTGCTCGATTCCGGATCCCCAGCTCGTCTCCTTTTCGGTCGCCCCGAGCATGTGGGGCGGGACCCCGAAGAACATGGCAATGTCGTAACGCTGGAAATCGCGCTGCTCGAGGAACTGCAGGTCGGTCGGTGACAGGCTGACGGGGCTGTAGTCCATCCCTTCCTCGAGAACCAGGGTTCCTCCTGATCCGGTTGGCCCGCTGTGTTCTGCCAGAGAATCCTTCAGAAAGGCCCGAGCTTCCTGGCTGAGCTTGTTCGGGTGTTTCAGAACGCCCCTGACGAACTGGCCGTTCCGCATCAGATGCGCGCCGGCGGCCTCGCCCTGCAGCGCGAGGCCGATGCTCTCGCGCATGTGGTTGAGCACCGACAGGCCCCGGACTCCGTCGAGCGACATGCCCCGCAAATGCAGCATGTCGGCCTGTCCAAGTGTCAACTTCGAGCCGTCCGATCGGGAGACCTTGTATCTCAGGCTCAGATCCTCGGACCGCTGCTCAACCTCGACCCGGTTGGGAAGGATCGGGATCAGACCGGCCACATCCCGGCCGACCCTGATTTTCATCGCATATCCGTTTCCGCGCAGCAGCAGGTGCGCCTGCAGCATCCGCCGGAACTCGCTGGGTGTCTGCCACGGGTTAGGCTTGACCGTCAGCAGGCGACGCAGGGGGTGGCCGACCGCCGGCCGCCGGATGCGCTCGCCCTCGCGCCGGATCAGATCCATGGGCAGCGACCCGACCGTGCCGGAGATGATGTTGATGCACCGCCACGCCGCGGCGACCCGCATCGCCGAGGTCTCGGTTACCGCCGCGCCGGACGCGGTCTGCATGGTCCCGCCGAGCCTCAGGAACTCCGCGACTAGCTCCGGCGTCATGCTGGTCAGATCCAAGCTGCCCGAACTCGCGCTGGCCTTTGCTGATCTGGCGCCCTTGCGCTTCTTGTTGGCCATTTAGAGTGCCAGGATCCCCCGGCTGTCATAAACCGACAGTCCGACCGCTTCCGGGTTCCGGCTCATCAGGCTGATGGCGTTGAACGCGGCCACCAGGGGGTCGATCTTCGCCTTGCCCGCCGTTTCCTTCGTGATCAGCACCGCGTTCCCTCTCTGCTCGGCCTTCGCATTGCCGACGCACCATGCCATCAGCGGCTGACCGCAATGCATCAGCGTGCCGTCCTTCAGCTTCCGCTCCGCGCCCCAGACCGACCCGGACAATCGAAAGCCCTGGATCACCGACGAGACCTGGTCCCCGCCGATGCCCCGGCCCGCCAGCTCGTCGACCATGGCGGCGACGCCGATCGGGTCGAACCCGACCGCGTATTTCTCCGGCAGAAGGCCGGCGATCTTGATCCTCTCGACGATCTCGGCGACACCGATCACATCGTCGGTCACCTCGTGGCACAACGTCAGATCGCCGGAGGCCTCGAAGTCTCGCAGCCGCTCGGCGATGTCCTTGCGAAGTTCCAGCACGTCGGCCTGGCACCAGGCGTGACACCACAGAAGCCACCGCTTGGTTACCCGGCATCGTCCGAGCACTGCGATCCCGAGCAGATCATCCAGGCCGCCACCATCGATCCCGACGGTGACCACCTCCGACCGCTCGAGCAGCGCCTCGAGCGTCAGCCCGGCCTCGGCCGCGCCCAGCCAGTAGTCTGCTCCGCGCCAGCGTTCGGAATGCAGGGCGAGGCCGATCTCGACATTCAGATGCTGCGACGCCCAGCGGCGCTCCTCCTCGGCGCCCTTGTCCCGGGCGTCGCGATAGTCGGCGGTCAGCGTCTCGAGATCGATCGACAGCCCGAGGTTCGGGTTGACCATCGACCAGTTCTTCGGATCGCGCCACGGCGCGTCCGGCGCCGTCTGCATCGCCTCCGGAAACTCGTAGAGGATCGGCAGCAGGCGCGAGTCCTTGATCCGCCCGTCGCGCACCGCCCGGGCATATTGCAGCTCGGCCCGGAACACACCGGCCGGCGGCTGGTCGCTCTGGGTGGTGATGACGATCAGGAAGCCCTCGGGATTGGCCAGCAGGCCACCGCGCATCTGGCCCATGACCCGGCTGGCATAGGACAGGAGCGACATCACATGCAGCTCGTCGATCAGGATCCCGACCGGCTTCGACCCGGTCATCACCTTCATGTCGAAGGTCTTGATCCTGAGGAACGCGCCGTTCAGCAGGTCCCGGATGGTCTTCAGATGCTCCTGCACCTTGAACCGTTTCCCGAGATAGCCGTCCGGATCGGCCTCGATCATGCCGCTCACCTGCTGGAAGGCGAGGTCGGCGATGTCCTGCGTCGGCCCGACCAGCAGGAACTCGGCGCGCGGCCGCTCGTTCATCAGGAGGGCGGTCAGCATGACGGCGGCGCCGCCCGTGGTCTTGTTGTTCTTCTTCGGCACCAGGCCGAATATCTCGCGCACCCGCCGGCGGCCGCGCGCGTCGATCGAGCCGAAGACCGACCCGACGATATCGCGGAACCAGTCGCCCGCCGCCTCGGCCATCGCCGGCTTGCCCGGCACGTCGGGCAGCCGCAGGCGGTTGAAGATCGCGATCGCCCGCGCCGCCTCGACCTCATCGAGCGGCAGGTCCGGCACCAGGGACCGCCCGTCCCGCAGCCGCGCCTCCCAGTCGGGCGAGGCGAAGTCCCAGCCGTCGCCGTCCAGCATCAGTGCCTGACCAGCTCGCCCCAGGCCGATCCCTGATCGGCCGCCTTCGCGTCGCGCAGCGCCTTCTCCTTCTTGCCGAGCTCGAGGTCCGGATCGATCTCCCGCGGCACCGCCGGCGCGCCCTGACCATCGGCCAGCACCCTGATCCAGGCTTTCTGCGCCGAGACATTGCCGCCCTCGGCGCTCGCCCGCAGCCAGAGCAGCGCCCGCGCGCGCTCCTGCGCGACGCCTTCGTTCAGCTCGGCGAAATAATACTTCGCCAGCGTCGGCTTCGACACCCCGAGCACCAGGGCGATATCGTCCCGCGACAGACCAGCCGCGCGCAAGGCACTGACATCCTTACGCTTTTCTCTCGTGACCCGATGTTTCGGCCGCCCGCGCGGATCGGCGGGCTCCCGATACGGCTCCCCCAGCAGATCAAGCTCCGGAATCTCGTCCCCCAAGAAAAAATTCTCCGCGTGAGATGAGCGCCGGTGACGTCGGCAGCCACGATTTCAGACTTTTGGTGCGCCCCCCG
>NZ_CALAYQ010000008.1:0-9596 GCF_937894855.1 uncultured Zoogloea sp. | reverse complement strand
GCCGCTCTGGAATCACTTCTACAACTGGCATCGACCCCACCACGGCATCGGCTGCCAAACCCCCAGCTCTCGGCTACCAGGGGACGGAAACAACGTCTTGACTCGGCACAATTAGTACCTCCTGCACTGGCTTTCTGCGCCAGACAGCCATCAACAAGGCACTTGATCGCTAGCGGCAAAGTACGATTATCAGATCATTTCCCCGACGTGGTGCTGATTTCAACGCGGCGGTTCACCGAACTGCTCGGGTTGCCCTTGTCTTTGAGTTGTGCCGATCCCACCCCGCTTGCCTTGAGGAAGGACGGTGAAATTCCGAAACTGCTGATGAAATACTGCCGAACCGCTTCAGCTCGCCGTTCAGACAGGTTTTGATTGAGACGCTTGGAGCCGGTGATGTCGGTGTGACCGATGAAAATCACGGAACTCCCGGACGCTTCGTTGCGCTTCAGAACTGGACCGAAGCTAGCCAGCAAGCTCTTGGCGGCGTCGCTGAGCTGAGCCGATCCAGAGGTAAACGAAATGTTTGACGGCAGGGAAAACACCTTTCGCGGAACGATCTGACCGCAAGTGAAACCGGCTTTCGCCGCTTCCTCGCAAGCCGCCGTGATTGAGGATTTCGGGAACAAACCGCTTTCGATCACTTCTGGAGCGACGCTCTCGTTGAGCTCAACTACGTCGCCACTGTTGTCGGCGGCTAAGGCAACTCCGGAAGCCAGGCAGATCGTCGAAATCATGAGTGATTTAAGCATCTTGGCAGGCCCTCTAACAGTTGAATTCATAACCTGGAGAGCATAAAAAGCTCCACCCTAAGTATACTCCAGACTACGTTTTTTGCCACGAAGTGCAATATGGTGCTCAACAGCTCTCGGATTTGCGGGCGCCACACAAGCCCTTCGGTGGCCGATAGCCCAGGCGGACAGCCTCAGGGCCGAAAAACTCGGCGTCAGGATCACCCTTCTCGGCCAGGCTGCGATAGAGCTCGTAGCATGCAATGGCGTTGCCGAGCAGGGCCGAGTAACGCAGCCATTGTTCGCCGCGCTGGAGGTTTTGAGAGATCCCGTTGTGCCCGTTTCGGTACATCAGTGAGATCCGCTCGGCTGCATCCTTGTCTCCGCGTAGCGCCTTACGCAGATCGGTCATGAAGAGTTCATCGCCCTTGGTGGTCTGAAAGGCGCTGACGGACAGCCGGACGAAGGGGCTGGACAGTGCTTGAAGCGCGTCGTCGGCCCCTGCCAGCGCCACCCGGACCTGGGCGTTGTAGCGGCTGTTCGGGTAAGCCTTTAGGAAGCCCTCGGCGCTCTTTTTGACGTCGCCTGGGAGTAGCGCTGCAGCCTGCTTGGCGTAGGCGTCATCTTCTGCATTGCGGGACGCAGCGAGAACTCGGGTTCGGCCCAGCATGAACACGCCGGCTTGGCCGGTGGTCATGTGAGGACGCTGGGCGAGTTGGCGGACGATGGCGGCGGGGTGATTGGTCATCGTCTTTTCGACCCGCAGACGGGTCAGCTCGAAGATATCGGTGATCGGCGTTTCTTCGTCCACGTCGTTCAGTGCACCAACCAGTTCCTGAGTGTAGAAACTGTTCTTGTCGGGATCGGCGGGCGACAGCGCCACTTGGCCGGCGCTGGCCGAGAAAGCCACGATGCAACCCTCCGGTGCGGTCGAGTAGTTGAACGCGCCGGCCGTGTCATTGGTCGTGCGGCAGGCATCGATAACGGCCACTCCAAGGCCCGGATAGCGTTGCGGAAAGGCAGCGAGCAGCTTTTCCTGCAGATTGATCGAGAGTTCCCTTGCTTTGGGGTCGTTGGTGGCGATGCCGGCGGGCAGGAGGTAATTGCGCCCGTCGATCTGCATGCCGTGACCGCAGAAGTAGACCAAGCCGATGCTGCGGCCGTCATTCGGGAGCATCGCCATGTGTTTGCGAAAACGCTCGATGGCAGCCGTGAAGCGGTGCAGATCGAGGTCATTCTCCACCTCGACCTCGAAGCCATGACGCCGTAGCGCAGCCTCAAGATCGCGGCCGTTCTTGCGCGCCGGCAAGATGCTGTCTCCACTCGGGTAGCTGCCGCAGCAGACGAGCAGCGCAATCTTCTGCGCTGGGGCTCGTTTTCTCGAATCGACAATGTCGGCGGCCAGCAATGGGCGAGAGTTGGTGCCTGCCGTTGATATCACGATGCCTGCCTGCCACATTCGAACCAAAAAATCCCTGCGCAGGGATGCATTGTGGGATGGGTGGGGTGGTCTTGACTGCGAATCGGACATGGTTAGTGCGGTGGGCTATTGGGGGCGGCGGCGAGTCTCGGAGAAGAGTTTCACTATTCACTGCATGGGGTGAATTTTCCTTGCGGATTTGACGGCATATCTTGCCTTGCACGGGACATGATTTGTGAGTAGTCTTAACGCAAACGGGTATCTACTTGCTTAAGGGTGTCAGCATGCAGGATTCTTTCCAGTCCCGGGTGTCGGTGGTGCTTACATTTTTCACGGCATCGGTGGGGTCTGCACTGGCCCAACAGGATGCTGGTCAGATTTTGCGCCAAATCGAGCCTCCTTCACAGCCGACATCGCGCCCGCCAGCCGAGCTGATTGATCAGCGCTTGGTTCCGCGCAAGGAAATCTCCGACGTACCCGACCTTAAGGTGGATGTCACCGCCTTCCGCCTCATTGGCGCACCTGAAGAAGAACGCACTGCGATCATGGCACTGCTGGCGTCGGCCATCGGCCCCAACAAGAGCTTTCAGGATATCCTCGACGCTGCCAGCCTGGTTCGCAGCCACCTTAACGCCCGCGGTTATCTCCTTGCACAGGTCTACATTCCGGAACAGAAGCTCCAAGACGGTGTCGTCGAGATCGTCATCTTGCTTGGCATGCTGGGCAAGGTCGAGCTTAACTACGATCCCGCAACGCCTGTCTCCAAAGCACGCATCCAGGCCCAGCTAGACCGCCTCCAGACCGGCGTGGTGCTGCGCACCGCAGAGCTGGAACGGGTTCTGTTTCTGCTAAACGACCTTCACGGTGTGCGTGCTCGCTCTACCATCCGCCCGGGCAGCACGCCGGGTACGGCTGATCTGATCGTCGACGTGACGCCGGACCCCACCGTCGGCGGGTTGTTCCAGCTCGATGCCATGGGCTCCCGCTACACCGGCCTGTACCGAGCCATGGGCGGTCTCAACATCGGTTCGCCGCTGGGCATCGGCGATTCGCTGTCGTTTCGCGGCATCTATGGCGAAGACAGCGGGATCAACTTCGGCTCGGTAAGCTACGTGGCGCCGGTGGGAACCGACGGCTGGCGGCTCGGTGGCTCGTATTCCAACCTCAACTACAAGCTGCTGACCAAAGCCGGCATACCGCCGGGCACGGGCGCCGCCTCCGATGGACTGGTGTTTGCGCTCTATCCGTTGGTCCGCTCGCGCAACGTCAATGTCTTCGTCCAGGCCGGCTTCGACCACAAGGAATTCACCGACGTTCCAGACGCCGGTGCGGTGGTCAAGCGACGTTCCGATTCCGCCTTGGTCACGGTCAGCGGCGACCTGCGCGACACGTTTCTCGGGGGTGGTATCAACAGCTTCTCCCTCGGCTACACCCACGGAAGCCTCGACAATCCGACGGCTCAGATCGGTACGCCAACCGGCCTTTACCGCCGAATCAACCCGTACTATTCCCGACTCCAGAGCCTCGGCCAGACCGGCCTGCTCGCGTTCTTCCGTTATTCGGGGCAACTGACGCCCGACCGGCTAGACAGCAGCGAAAAGTTCAGCCTCGGTGGCCCGAGCGGCGTGCGGGCCTTTCCGGTGGGCGAGGCGCCCGCCGACCGGGCGCATCTGGTCAGCGTCGAACTGCGTCACACGCTGCCCAACTGGGATGGCCGGATCCCAGGTTCGCTGGTCGGCGCAATGTTCTGGGATTGGGGTAGGGCGCGCCTTGACCGCGATCCGTCCGCCGGCAACTCGACGGCCGACCGCAACACCCGGGTGCTTTCAGCCGTAGGCCTGGCGCTCAACTGGGCAACCGCCCAGTCGTGGTCTGCCCAGGCCAGCCTCGCCTGGCGCACCCAGGGTGAGCTCGTCAGCGATAAGCTCGATCACCGCCCCCGGCTCTACGCCCAGATCACCCGCTACTTCTGACAAGCCCGCGCCAACCCCGGCCTTCTGGGTCGTGGCACCCAGGATGAAATAAAGGAAGTTCCATGGTCACCCAGCCCCGCCAAGCGACACGATCCTCCCGCCACGACGCTCCCCGTTTCCGCACCAGCCTGCGACCACTGGCCGCGGCGCTGATGGTGGCGCTGTGCAACAACGCCTTCGCCCTGCCCACCGATCCCACCATCGTGTCAGGGCAGGCCGCCGTGAATGCGGCCGGCACGACCGGGCTGGTGGTCAATCAGAGCAGTTCCAAGGCGGCGATCGACTGGCGCACCTTCAGCGTTGGCAGCAACGAAACGGTGCGCTTCAACCAGCCTTCCACCGCCGCGGTGACCGTCAATCGGGTCACGACCAATGATCCTTCCCAAATCCTCGGCAAGATCAGCGCTCTCGGTTCGGTATTCCTCATCAACCCGTCGGGCATCATATTTGGCCGTGATGCGGTGATCGATGTGGGCAGCCTGGTGGCATCCACCCTCACCGCCAGCAGTGCCGATCTGCTGAGTGGCCGCTACGTGTTCGGCGTAGCACCAGGTGGGTCGGGCAGCGTGCGCAACGAGGGCCGGATCACCGCAGCCGAAGGCGGCAGCGTGACACTGATCGGCACCCGGGTGAGCAACTCCGGCGCCATCGCCACGCCGGGCGGAACCACCGGCCTCATCGCCGGTGAGCGGGTCAACATCGATTTCGACGGTGACGGCCTCGTACGTTATCAGGTGGATGCAGGTGCCGTGCCGACGCTGGTCGAGAACGCCGGGCAAATCATCGCCGATGGTGGTCGGGTGGCGCTGCAGGCCGGCACCCGAGACGCCCTCCTCGATACCGTGCTGAACGTGGATGGCGTGGTGCGGGCGCGAAGCATCAGCCGGCGCAACGGCGAAATTTATCTCGATGGCGGCGGCAGCGGCGTGGTGCAGGTGAGCGGAACGCTGGATGCATCGGGTACCGCGGCCGGTGTCGGTGGCGGGCAGGTGAGGGTACTTGGCGAGAGCGTCGGCCTGTTCGGCAGCGCCCACATCGATGCATCGGGCGAAGCCGGCGGCGGAGCGGTGCTGATCGGTGGCAATTATCAAGGCGGCGGCGCCGAGCACAACGCCACCCGTAGCTATGTCGGAAGCGGCGCGAGCATTTCCGCCGACGCCACCGGCAGCGGCGATGGCGGCAAGGTGATCGTGTGGGCCGACGACTGGACGCGCTTCTACGGCAGCATCCGGGCTCGCGGCGGCGCGCTGGGCGGCGACGGCGGTTTCGTCGAGGTGTCGGGCAAGCGTAATCTGGCCTTCTCGGGCGACGTGAACACAGGCGCTGTGCTGGGGCGAGCAGGGATGTTGCTGCTCGACCCGGAGAATCTTAACGTGGTGTCCGGGGAGGCACCGGCCCCGGCGGTAACGGCGGATCCCGCGGGTGTTTTCCGGGCGCCGAGCGTGGGAGATGACATCACGTACTACGTGTCCGCCTCCAGCCTCGACGGTGCGTCGGATTACACCCTTCAGGCACCCGGTACGGTGACTTTTGCCACTTCAGTGGCCTTCAACGGGGTTGCCAGCAACATCATTTCTGTCACTGGTGGCACTGGCATCATATTTGCCGGCGGCTCGACGGTATCGACCAAGGGTGCGGCGCTGTCGCTCACCGCGCCGGATATGACCCTCGGCGCGATCACCACCAACGTTGGCAGCCCGGCAGGCGGAAACCTCAAGATCGATGCCAGTGGCACCGTTACCCAGCTTGCCGCCTTCACCCTTGGCGCCGGCTCGCTGATCAAGCAAGGCACTGGAACCCTCAATCTCAGCCAGACCAACACCTACACCGGCAGCACGACGGTCAACGCCGGCACCATCACCGTGAGCAACGCTGCGGGGCTGGGCTTCAGTGCGGTTCAGGTTGATTCGGGCGCCACGCTGTATATCGACGGTGTGACGATTGCGCCCTCGTCGATCAACATCGCCGGCAGCGGCGTGGACGGCACGGGCGCATTGACCGGCACCGGCGCCGCGTCTTACAGCGGTAGCCTAGTGCTCAGCGGCGCCGCGGCTGTCGGTGCAACCGCGGGCAGCACGCTGACCCTCGGCGCCATCAACGGCGGTGTCGGCGACAGCCTGATCAAGCTCGGTGATGGCACGGTCGTGCTGGGCGGCCCGGCAAGCTATTCTGGCGGCACAACCATCGGCGCCGGCGTGCTCACGGCGGGCAACGCCACCGCCCTCGGCCCTGCGGGCACTGTCACGGTCACATCGGGCGGAACGCTCAACATCGCCGACGGCATCACCCTCGCGGCCGGTACGCCAATCAGCCTTTCCGGCACCCTGCGCGGCACGGGCAATGCGGTTTACGATGGCACGGTGACCCTTGCGGCAGCGACCGCACGCATCGACACCCCCATCGCCAGCGACACCCTCACGCTGGGGGCGGCGATGGACGGCAGTAGCGCCCTCACCAAGATCGGCGCCGGGACGCTGAAATTGTCCGGTGCCAACAGCTACTCCGGCAGCACCGCGATCAATGGCGGCACCGTGCTCCTGAACAGCAGCAGCACGCTACCCGATCTCACCGTGGTGAGTTTTTCCGGCGCCGGCTCGAAGCTCGAACTCAACGGAACGAATCAGCACATCGGCAGCCTCGGCGGTTCGGGCACGATCCAGCTCGGCACAGGGACGCTGCGGGTCACCCAGAATGTCGACAACACCTTCTCCGGTACGATCGCCGGTGCCGGCAACCTCACGAAGGATGGTCCGGCCACGCTGACGCTCACCAGCGCCGGCGGCTACGCCGGAACGACCCGGGTGACCGGCGGCATGCTGACCCTGCAGGGCGCGGGGAGCCTCGGCGGCGGTGCGGCCACCGTCGATGCCGGCGCCACCCTGCATCTGGACGGCGTGTCGCTGACTTCACCCAGCTCGATCAACCTCGCTGGCGCCGGCTGGAACGACGGCACCCACAGCTATGGCGCGTTGTGGGGTACTGGCGCCGCGGGCTACACCGGAGAGCTCGCGCTGACGTCCCCGGCGACCATCCATGTGGGGCCGTTCAGTGGTGCGAGTACCGACCGACTCACCTTGACTGCCGGCAGCGGCGGCACGGTGATTTCGGGTGGGGTCTCGCGCAACCTCACCAAAACCGGTCTCGGCACGTTGGAGATCGCCACAGGCAGCGCGTCCTTCGGCGACATGGCGATCCAGGCTGGTACCCTGAGCATACGTAGCGACGCCCTGGGCGTGGGCGATGTCAGCGTGGCCTCCGGCGCTACCCTGAACATCAACAACACCGCTCTGCACACACCGAGGTCGATCCAACTGAGCGGTAATGGCGTGGACGGCGCTGGTGCGCTGACCGGCACCGGCACCGCCGGCTACACAGGTGCAATCGCACTGCCCGCGGCTACCTCAATCGGCGTCAGCGCCGGCAGCATGTTCACCCTCAACACCAACCGCAGTGGCGCCGGCAACCTCACCAAAGTGGGCGCGGGCACGCTCGTACTCGGCGGTAGCGCCGCCACCCACAGCGGCACCACGACCATCGCCGCCGGCATCCTCACCGCCGCCAGCAACTCCGCCTTTGGCCCGGGCAGCGTCGCGGTGGATTCAGGTGCAACGCTCAACATAGCCGACGGCATCACCCTCGCGGCCGGTACGCCAATCAGCCTTTCCGGCACCCTGCGCGGCACGGGCAATGCGGTTTACGATGGCACGGTGACCCTTGCGGCAGCGACCGCACGCATCGACACCCCCATCGCCAGCGACACCCTCACGCTGGGGGCGGCGATGGACGGCAGTAGCGCCCTCACCAAGATCGGCGCCGGGACGCTGAAATTGTCCGGTGCCAACAGCTACTCCGGCAGCACCGCGATCAATGGCGGCACCGTGCTCCTGAACAGCAGCAGCACGCTACCCGATCTCACCGTGGTGAGTTTTTCCGGCGCCGGCTCGAAGCTCGAACTCAACGGAACGAATCAGCACATCGGCAGCCTCGGCGGTTCGGGCACGATCCAGCTCGGCACAGGGACGCTGCGGGTCACCCAGAATGTCGACAACACCTTCTCCGGTACGATCGCCGGTGCCGGCAACCTCACGAAGGATGGTCCGGCCACGCTGACGCTCACCAGCGCCGGCGGCTACGCCGGAACGACCCGGGTGACCGGCGGCATGCTGACCCTGCAGGGCGCGGGGAGCCTCGGCGGCGGTGCGGCCACCGTCGATGCCGGCGCCACCCTGCATCTGGACGGCGTGTCGCTGACTTCACCCAGCTCGATCAACCTCGCTGGCGCCGGCTGGAACGACGGCACCCACAGCTATGGCGCGTTGTGGGGTACTGGCGCCGCGGGCTACACCGGAGAGCTCGCGCTGACGTCCCCGGCGACCATCCATGTGGGGCCGTTCAGTGGTGCGAGTACCGACCGACTCACCTTGACTGCCGGCAGCGGCGGCACGGTGATTTCGGGTGGGGTCTCGCGCAACCTCACCAAAACCGGTCTCGGCACGTTGGAGATCGCCACAGGCAGCGCGTCCTTCGGCGACATGGCGATCCAGGCTGGTACCCTGAGCATACGTAGCGACGCCCTGGGCGTGGGCGATGTCAGCGTGGCCTCCGGCGCTACCCTGAACATCAACAACACCGCTCTGCACACACCGAGGTCGATCCAACTGAGCGGTAATGGCGTGGACGGCGCTGGTGCGCTGACCGGCACCGGCACCGCCGGCTACACAGGTGCAATCGCACTGCCCGCGGCTACCTCAATCGGCGTCAGCGCCGGCAGCATGTTCACCCTCAACACCAACCGCAGTGGCGCCGGCAACCTCACCAAAGTGGGCGCGGGCACGCTCGTACTCGGCGGTAGCGCCGCCACCCACAGCGGCACCACGACCATCGCCGCCGGCATCCTCACCGCCGCCAGCAACTCCGCCTTTGGCCCGGGCAGCGTCGCGGTGGATTCAGGTGCAACGCTCAACATAGCCGACGGCGTGACCCTCGGCTCACCATCCAGCATCAATCTGGCGGGTTCCGGTCTGGTGATCGCCGGCCGTAGCGTCGGTGCGCTGATGGGCACCGGCACCGCGTCGTACAGCGGCGGCGTCAGGCTCGCCAGCGATGCCGAGATCACTGCGGCTGCTGGCGGAACACTGACCCTGAACGGCACCGTCAGCGGCGCAACGCGTGCGCTCACCATTGATGGCCCCGGCACCGTTACGCTCGCCGCTGGCGCCAACGGCCTCAGCAGTGTGACTCAACTGGCAGGCAGCACCCTCAACCTCGGCGCCAGCCAGAGCATCGTGACCAGCGGCGTACAGACCTATCTCGGTACGCTGCGCGGCGCCAACGCCACGCTGCGGAGTACCGGCGGCGGTGCGGTCAGCGCCGCCGGCAGTGCTAACCACTTTACCGGTACGCTGACCCTTGATACCACCGGCCCCGCCAGCCTGGCCGGGCACTTCGGCAGCTTGAACGCCCACACCGGCGCGC
>NZ_CALAYQ010000007.1:0-24352 GCF_937894855.1 uncultured Zoogloea sp. | reverse complement strand
TGCTGTTCCAGCGGCCCTTGGTGATGCCGATGGTGAACATGATGAAGAAGGAGTACAGGCCGCACTTCTCGACGATCACGCCGTGCTCGGCCAGATACTTGGTGACGATGGCCGCCGGGATGCCGCGCTCGGCGAACTCGCCGTCCACGTCGAGGCCCGGGGTGATGATCGTGGCCTTGATCGGGTCGAGCATGTTGAAGCCTTCGGCCAGGTTGCCGAAGCCGTGCCACCGGTCGCCGGGCTTGAGCATCCAGGCTTCGCGCTCTTCGATGCCTTCTTCCGACAGGTCGTCCGGGCCCCACACCTTGAACCACCAGTCGGCGCCCCACTCTTCATCCACCTTGCGCATGGCGCGGCGGAAGTCGAGGGCTTCGGCGATGGACTCCTCGACCAGCGCGGTGCCGCCGGGCTCTTCCATCATCGCCGCGGCCACGTCGCAGGACGCGATGATCGCGTACTGGGGGCTGGTGGAGGTGTGCATGAGGTAAGCCTCGTTGAACACGTCCCGGTCAAGGTGGCTGTTCTCGGCGTCCTGCACGAGGATCTGGGAGGCCTGCGACAGGCCCGCCAGCAGCTTGTGGGTCGATTGGGTCGAGAAGATCATCGACTCCTTGCAGCGCGGGCGATCGGCGCCGATGGCGTGGTAGTCGCCATAGAAATCGTGGAAGGCCGCGTGGGGCAGCCAGGCTTCGTCGAAGTGCAGGGTGTCGATCTTGCCGTCCAGCTCGTCCTTGATGGCCTCGACGTTGTAGAGCACGCCGTCGTAGGTGGACTGGGTGATGGTGAGCACCCGCGGCTTGGCGGTCTTGTCGGCGATGAAGGGGTTGGCATCGATCTTCTTCTGGATGCTTTCCCAGTCGAACTCGGAGCGCGGGATCGGGCCGATGATGCCGAAGTTGTTGCGGGTAGGCATCAGGAAGACCGGGATCGCGCCGGTCATCATGATCGCGTGGAGCACCGACTTGTGGCAGTTGCGGTCCACCACCACGATGTCACCCGGCGCCACGGTGGAGTGCCAGACGATCTTGTTGGACGTGGAGGTGCCGTTGGTGACGAAGTACAGGTGATCGCAGTTGAAGATGCGCGCGGCGTTGCGCTCGGAAGCCGCCACCGGGCCGGTGTGGTCGAGCAGCTGGCCGAGTTCTTCCACCGCGTTGCACACGTCGGCGCGCAGCATGTTCTCGCCGAAGAACTGGTGGAACATCTGGCCGACGGGCGACTTGAGGAAGGCCACACCGCCGGAGTGACCCGGGCAGTGCCACGAGTACGAGCCATCCGACGCGTAGTGGGTGAGCGCGCGGAAGAATGGCGGCGGCAGGGATTCGAGGTAGGCCTTGGCTTCGCGCACCACGTTGCGGGCGATGAACTCCGGCGTGTCCTCGTACATGTGGATGAAGCCGTGGAGCTCGCGCAGCACGTCGTTGGGGATGTGGCGCGAGGTGCGGGTCTCGCCGTGCAGGAAGATCGGGATGTCGGCGTTGCGCATCCGGATCTCGCTCACGAAGGCGCGCAGATCGGCGATGGCCTTTTCGGCCGCCTCGGGCGAGGAAAACTCTTCGTCGTCGATCGACAGGATGAAGGCCGAGCCGCGGCTCTGCTGCTGGGCGAAGGACGACATGTCGCCGTAGCTGGTGACGCCCAGCACCTGCAGGCCTTCCTTCTCGATGGCTTCCGCCAGGGCGCGGATGCCCAGCCCGGACGTGTTTTCCGAACGGAAGTCCTCGTCGATGACGATGACCGGAAAATTGAAGCGCATGCTCGACTCCTCGGTGCCCGGTTTGAGCCCGGGCAGATCAACAAAAAGTTTTGGGCGGACCCGCGTGCCTGCGCATGGTCCGCCCGATGTTCAAAGTGTAGCTGACAAGTATTTCAGATTTTCGGCAGGGTGACGCCAGTCTGACCCAGATATTTACCGCCGCGATCCTTGTAGGAGGTGGCGCAGGTTTCGTCAGACTCGAAGAACAGCATCTGGGCCACGCCTTCGTTGGCGTAAATCTTGGCCGGCAGCGGCGTGGTGTTGGAGAACTCCAGCGTCACGTGGCCTTCCCACTCGGGCTCGAGGGGCGTCACATTGACGATGATCCCGCAGCGCGCGTAGGTGGATTTGCCCAGGCACACAGTGAGCACGCTGCGCGGGATGCGGAAGTATTCAACCGTGCGGGCCAGCGCGAAGGAGTTCGGCGGGATGATGCACACGTCACCGGTGAAATCCACGAAGTTGCGCTCGTCGAAGTTTTTCGGATCGACGATCGTGGAGTTGATGTTGGTGAAGATCTTGAATTCGTTGGCCACGCGAACATCGTAGCCGTAGCTCGAGGTGCCGTAGGAGACGATCTTGCCGCCTTCGTTCTGGCGCACCAGCTCGGGGGCAAAGGGTTCGATCATCTTCGCATCGCCTTCCGCCATGCGGCGAATCCACTTGTCCGACTTGATGCTCACGCTGGCTGTCCCTGCACAAAAATGCGCATTCTACATCCACGCGCACGAAATTTCGGCCAAATGCGTGACGGCGGCCATCAGACCGCCGTCACCCCGAAAGCCCCCGGAAGAAACGCCCGCCCAATTGGGCTACTTGTCCTTCGGCTCGTCGTCCTTCACCACGTCGTAGATGCCCTTGCCGACCTTGAAGGGCACCTTCACGACTTCGACGCCCACATCCACGGCGGTACCGACCACGGTACCCACCACACAGCCGGACAGGCTGGCGGCAAGCGCCGCCACCAGGGCGACGCGCATCACGACATTGAATTTGTTCACGTATTCTGCACCACGATGTTCGGGAACTTGTGGCTCATGTCCTTCGCCCGTTCGGCGATGGTGATGGCCACCTTGCGGGCGATGCCCTTGTAGATTTCGGCCACCCGGCCATTCGGGTCGGCCACCACGGTCGGCACGCCGCTGTCCACTTCCTGACGGATCTGGATGTCCAGCGGCAGCGCGCCCAGGAAGGGCACGCCGTAATCCTTGCACATGGTTTCGCCACCACCGGTGCCGAAGATGTGCTCCTCGTGCCCGCACTTCGAGCAGATGTGGATGCTCATGTTTTCCACGATGCCGATGATGGGCACGCCGACCTTCTCGAACATCTTGAGGCCCTTGCGGGCGTCGAGCAAGGCAATATCCTGGGGCGTCGTGACGATTACCGCACCGGTCACCGGCACGGTCTGGGAGAGCGTCAGCTGGATGTCGCCGGTGCCCGGCGGCATGTCGATCACGAGGTAATCCAGATCGCGCCAGTTGGTTTCCTTCAGGAGCTGGTTGAGGGCCTGGGTGGCCATCGGGCCGCGCCACACCATCGGGGTCTCCACATCCACCAGGAAGCCGATGGACATCACCTGCAGGCCGTGGGCCTCGAGGGGCTCCATGGTCTTGCCATCGTGGGATTCGGGGCGCTCGCCGCCGATACCCAGCATCTGGGGCTGCGACGGGCCGTAGATGTCGGCATCGAGCATGCCGACCTTGGCGCCCTCGGCCACCAGCGCCAGGGCCAGATTGACCGCCGTGGTGCTCTTGCCCACGCCGCCCTTGCCGGAGGCCACCGCGATGATGTTCTTCACGCCCGGCAGCAGCTTCACGCCTTGCTGCACCGCGTGGGCCACGATCCGGCTGAACACGTTGGCGCTCACGTTGCCCACGCCCGGCACGGACTTCACCTGGGCGATCACCGCCTGGCGGATGGTGTCGATCTGGGTCTGGGCCGGGTAGCCCAGTTCGATGTCGAAGGACACGTCGGCACCGCTGACGCGCAGGTTCTTCACGGCACGGCTCGAAACGTAATCCTTGCCGGTATTGGGGTCGGCATACTGCCGGAGGCTGTCGAGGACGCTTTGATCGGTGAGGCTCATGGTGTCAGGGGCCGGCGAACGGCGAAAAAAGGAGAACATGGTGCGATGAAAGCAGGAAAGACGCCAGTCGGCGCATC
Source organism: uncultured Zoogloea sp. (assembly GCF_937894855.1). Taxonomy (NCBI): domain Bacteria; kingdom Pseudomonadati; phylum Pseudomonadota; class Betaproteobacteria; order Rhodocyclales; family Zoogloeaceae; genus Zoogloea; species uncultured Zoogloea sp. The sequence goes on along the minus strand of NZ_CALAYQ010000007.1, from coordinate 20,430 downwards.
CAAACCCGAGTAATTTACTCCAGTACTTGAGTTTACTTGAAACGCCGCGCCACGGTAAGGGCGCCGACCTGTCTTGCCGCAGGCGCCGGAGCCGGCCGTGGGGCCTCCGCCTTTGCTAAAATGCGGGGTTCACAACAATTATGTTTCAGGCCCGCCCATGAGCTCCCCGCGCAAGATCCTCGTCACCAACGCCCTGCCCTACGCCAACGGCGACATCCACCTCGGCCATCTGGTGGGCTACATCCAGGCCGACATCTGGGTGCGCTACCAGCGCATGCGCGGCAACACGGTGCATTACGTCTGCGCGGACGACACCCACGGCACGCCGGTCATGCTGCGCGCCGAGAAGGAAGGCCTGACGCCCGAACAGCTCATCAACCGCGTGCATGGCGAGCATAGCCGGGATTTCCGCGATTTCGGCGTGGCCTTCGACAACTACCACTCCACCCACAGCGATGAAAACCGCTGGTACGCGGAAGACATCTACACCCGCCTGCGCGACGGCGCCCGCCTCATCGACACCCGCGCCATCGAGCAGTTCTACGACCCGGTGAAGGAGATGTTCCTGCCGGACCGCTTCATCAAGGGCGAGTGCCCCAAGTGCGGCGCGGCCGATCAATACGGCGACAACTGTGAGGCCTGCGGCGCCGCATACGCGCCCACCGAGCTCAAGAACCCGTACTCCGCCGTCTCCGGCGCCAAGCCGGTGCTGAAGACCTCCGAGCACTACTTCTTCCGCCTCTCCGACCCGAAGGCCGTCGAGTTCCTGCGCGACTGGACCCAGGGCACCACGCCCGACGGCTCGCGCCGCCTGCAGCTTGAAGCAGCCAACAAGATGAAGGAGTGGCTCGGTGAAGCCGGTGAGAACAAGCTCTCCGACTGGGACATCTCCCGCGACGCGCCCTATTTCGGCTTCGAGATCCCCGGCGCGCCGGGCAAGTATTTCTATGTGTGGCTGGACGCGCCGATCGGCTACTTCGCCAGCTTCAAGAATCTCGCCGCCCGCAACGCCGACATCGACGTGGCCGCCTTCACCGAGGCTGGCCCGGCTGCCGCCACCGGCACCGAGATGATCCACTTCATCGGCAAGGACATCCTGTACTTCCACGCGCTGTTCTGGCCCGCGATGCTGCACTTCGCCGGCTACCGCACGCCCACCCAGCTGTGCGTGAACGGCTTCCTCACCGTCGATGGCGCCAAGATGAGCAAGAGCCGCGGCACCTTCATCACCGCCCGCAGCTACACCGAACAGAAGCTCAACCCCGAGTGGCTGCGCTACTACTTCGCCGGCAAGTCCAACGGCACGATGGAAGACGTGGATCTCAACCTCGACGACATGATCGCCAAGGTCAATTCCGATCTGGTCGGCAAGTTCGTCAACATCGCCAGCCGCTGCGCCGGGTTCATCGCCAAGCGCTTTGACGGCAAGCTGGTCGGAATGACTCTAGAGGGTTCCGGGGACCCGGACGATGTTTATGACGATGAACTGCTATCTAGCCTGCAACAGAAGGCCGCAGAAATCGGCGCACTGTACGAACAAAGAAACGTCGCTCAGGCAGTTAGAGAAATCATGAGCCTCGCCGACAAGGTGAATAGTTTCGTCAATGAACGGGCACCTTGGGAGTTGGCCAAACAAGAAGGCAAGGAAAACGAGTTGCATATCGTCTGCAGCCTTGCGATCAACTGTTTCCGCATTCTTGCCCTCTACTTGAAGCCAATTCTTCCCAGCACCACGGAACGGATTGAGGCTTTCCTGGGCATTCAGGCAATGAAATGGTCGGATGCGGAAAGTCTCCTGCCTGCCGGCCACACCATCAACGCCTACAGCCACCTCATGACCCGCATCGAGCGCAAGCAGGTGGACGCCCTGCTCGAAGCCAACCGCGAATCCCTCGCCCCCGCCGCCGACACCAAGCCGGCCGCCGAAGCCAAGGCCAAGCACTCCGAGCAGCGCCACGCCCAGCACCAGGCGCACGCCGCCGCCACCGAAGCCGCCAGCGCAAACGAATTCGAGCCCTTCATCTCCATCGACGACTTCGGCAAGGTCGACCTGCGCATCGCCAAGATCGTCTCCGCCGAGCACGTCGAAGGCGCCGCCAAGCTGCTGCGCCTTCAGCTCGACATCGGCGAAGAGAAACCCCGTCAGGTCTTCGCCGGCATCAAGAGCGCCTACGACCCGGCCACCCTGGTCGGCCGCCTCACGGTGATGGTCGCCAACCTGGCCCCGCGCAAGATGAAGTTCGGCATGTCCGAAGGCATGGTGCTGGCTGCCTCCGACACCACCGGCGAAAACCCCGGCCTGTTCATCCTGTCCCCGGACGCCGGCGCCCTGCCTGGCATGCGGGTCAAGTGACTGTCCGGCGTAAGCCGTCTGTCAGCCAACGCTTCTAGATTTTTGAATCCATGCAAGCCAACCGTTCTCCGCTTCCGCGCCTCACCCTGGCCTTCTGGGGCTGGGCGCTGCTCGACCTCATCGGCGTGCTGATCCTCGCCCTCGGCGCCGCCTGGCTGATGGAAGGGCGCGCCTCGATCCTGCCGGGCTTTCCGGCCAGCGCGATTCACGCCTGGGCGTGCGTCCTGATCGGTGGCGCGCTGCTGTTCGTCGCGGCGGTCAAGATGCTGGTGGAGGTCATGCACGCGACCTCCCGCCAGAGCCAGGCCGCCAACGACGCCAAGTTCTCCTGACCCCATGCCCGCCAGGACAACCACGGAGCCTTCCAACGTTATCCTGGCGGCCGCCCGCCGCCCCGACGGCAGCCTGAGCGCCCGCAAGCGCTGGATCATCCAGCACCGCACCGGGCCAGGCTCACCTCCTCCGCAAGCCGCGTCTTCCGACGCATTCCGTCCCACCCCTCAATTGCGGAGGCCCCATGAAGATTTCCTTCCACCCCAAACTCCTCGACGCCCTACCGGGCTACGACAAGGCCCAGCTCGGCCGTGACGTCTCTGCCGGCCTGACCGTCGGCGTCCTCGCCCTGCCCCTGGCCATGGCCTTCGCCATCGCGTCGGGCATGACCCCAACCGCCGGCATCTGGACGGCCATCGTCGCCGGCTTCCTGATCTCCGCGCTGGGCGGTTCCCGGGTGCAGATCGGCGGCCCCACCGGCGCCTTCATCCCCATCATCTACGGCATCGTCGTCGAGTACGGCGTGCAGAACCTCCTCGTCGCCACCATGCTGGCCGGCGCCATGCTGGTGGCGATGGGCGCCTTCCGGCTGGGCAGCCTGATCCGCTTCATCCCCAAAACCGTGGTGGTCGGCTTCACCAACGGCATCGCGGTGGTGATCTTCCTCGCCCAGATCAAGGATTTCCTGGGCCTCAGGATCGACCACCTGCCCGGCGAGTTCTTCGGCAAGATGAAGGCGCTCGTCACCCACCTCGACACCCTCGACATCCCCACCGTCACGCTGTCGGTCGCCTCGATCGTCGTGCTGCTGTCGTGGAACCGCCTCGCCCAGCGCTTCAAGCCCCTGGCCCGCCTGCCCGGCCCGCTGGGCGTGCTGGTGGTGGCCACCGTGGCCAACGCCCTCTTCCACTTTCCGGTCGAAACCATCGGCAGCCGCTTCAACGGCATTCCCCAGCAGTTGCCCGGCTTTGCGCTGCCCGAGCTGTCCCTCGAAACCTTCGGCAAGCTGATCTCCCCGGCGCTCACCATCGCGCTACTGGGCGCCATCGAATCGCTACTGTCGGCCCGGGTGGCCGACGCCACCATCGAGGACCGTCACGACCCCAACCAGGAACTCATCGCCCAGGGCATCGCCAACCTGGCCGCACCGCTGTTCGGGGGCTTCGCCGCCACCGGCGCCATCGCCCGCACCGCCACCAACGTGCGCACCGGCGGCCGCAGCCCGATCGCCGGGATGGTGCATGCGCTGGTGCTGCTGGCGGTGGTGCTGGTGTTCGCACCCTTCGCCACCCACATTCCGCTCGCCACCCTGTCGGCGATCGTGGTGGTGGTCGCCATCAACATGGGCGAATGGCACGAGTTCCGGGAGCTGGGGCGCTACGCGCTGACCTACCGGACGATCATGCTCACCACCTTCTTCACCACGGTGCTGTTCGATCTCACCCTGGCGGTCGAGCTGGGCATGGTGCTGGCGGCCCTGTTCTTCATCTACCGGATGTCCAACCTCACCCGCATCGAGCGCCTGCCGCTGGCCGAGCTGTCGATGCTGCCGGGCTTCCTGTACCCGGACGGCTCGCCCCGCGTGGTGGCCTACTCGATCTACGGCACGCTGTTCTTCGGCGCCATCAACAAGCTCGAAACCCTCCTCGACCCGGCCGAGCGCCACCCGGAGGTGGTGATCCTCGAGCTCAACCACCTGGTCAGCCTCGACACCACCGGGCTGGAAGGCCTCGAGAGCCTCAGCAAGAGCCTCCACAAGCGCGGCTGTGCGCTGCTCCTGTGCAACCTCAACCCCCAGCCCGAATCGCTGATCACCCGCTCGGGCTTCGTGGACGAGATCGGCCCCAACAACATCTGCGGCGACATCTACGGCGCCCTGGCCCGCGCCCGCGACCTGCTGCCCAAGTTCATCGATGAAGACAACCTCTGAGCCCGCCGCCCGCCTCCTGCGCATCCACGGCCTCGTGCAGGGGGTGGGCTACCGCAACGCGCTGCAGGCCCAGGCCACCCGGCTGGGGCTCGCCGGCTGGGTGCGCAACCGTAGCGACGGCACTGTCGAGGCCCTCGTCGCCGGCCCGGCCGACGCAGTCGAGGCGCTCATCGAATGGTCGCGCCGGGGCCCGCCGGCGGCGCGGGTCAGCCGCGTGGACGACGCGCCAGCCGCCCCGCCGACCCACACCACTTTCATACGGGAAACAACGTACTAAAGCCTGGCCGTCTCGTGCCGAAATGGTTCTAGAATGCAGATGGCAAGTATTCGCCCTTTTGCTCGACGAACCCTATCGACACCGTACAGACCGTGCCAACGCCCTTGCTCACTCAACCGGCAGTCAACCGGGACAACTCCATGTCCCTGTTCGACCACCTGCCCGCGCTGATCTGGCGATCCGGCCTGAACGCAAAGTGCAACTACTTCAACCAGACCTGGCTCAACTTCACCGGCCGCAGCTTTGAACAGGAGTTCGGCGACGGCTGGACCACCGGCGTCCACCCCGAGGATTTCGACCGCTGCGTCAGCACCTATCTCGAGCACTTCGCGGTGCGCACGCCCTTCGAGATGGAGTACCGCCTGCGCCGCCACGACGGCGAATACCGCTGGATCATCGACACCGGCCGGCCGATCTTCGACGCCGACGGCGAATTCGTCGGCTACATCGGCTCCTGCCTCGACATCACCGACCGGCGCAACACCGAAGCCGAACTGCGCGAGCGGGAAACCCGCCTGGGCACCCTCCTCGCGTCGATGGGCGAAGGCGTGGTCATGCGCGATGCCAGCGGAAGGCTCCTCGCCCACAACGTCGCCGCCTGCGAGATTCTGGGCCTGTCCTCCGACCAGCTCCACGACTGGAGCGCCCTGGAGACGCTCATCACCTACCTCGACGAGGACGGCACGCCGCTCGAGCCCAACAACACCCCGTCGGCCCGCGCCCTGCGCTCGGGCCTGCCCCAGGCCGGCATACTCGGCATCGACCGCTCCGACGGCAGCCGGCGCTGGCTGTGGAGCAACGCGGTGCCGCTCTTCGAGGACGACGATCCCGCCGCCCCGGTGCGCGGCGTGGTGACCACCATCGCCGACATCACCGTGCGCCGCACCCACGAAGAACAGTCGCGCCTCGCCTGGACGGTGTTCCAGAACAGCGTCGAGGCGATCATCGTCACCGACGCCGACGAGCGCATCCTGTCCGTCAACCGGGCCTTCACCGACGTCACCGGCTACACCGCCGAGGAAGCCATCGGCCAGACGCCCCGCCTGCTGTGCTCCGGCCACCACGACAAGGCCTTCTACGAAGCCATGTGGCGGGACATCAACATCATGGGCTTCTGGCAGGGCGAGATCCACGACCGGCGCAAGAACGGCACCTTCTATCCCTCGTCCCTGTCGATCAGCGCCGTTCGCAACAAGACCGGACGGGTCACCCACTACGTGGCGGTGCTGTCCGACATCACCGAGCGCAAGGCCTCGGAAGCGCGCATCGCCTTCCTGGCCCAGCACGACCCCCTCACCGGCCTGCCCAACCGCACCCTGCTGCGAGACCGCCTCGATCAGGCCCTGGCCAGCGCCACCCGTCACGGCAAGCGCATCGCGCTGATGTTCCTCGATCTCGACCGCTTCAAGACGATCAACGACTCCCTCGGCCATATGATCGGCGACCGCCTGCTGCAGGGCGTCGCCCAGCGCCTCACCAGCTGCGTGCGCGAGACCGACACGGTGAGCCGCCAGGGGGGCGACGAGTTCCTGATCGTGCTCACCGACGTGGACGTGCCCGACGACGCGGCGCGGGTGGCCGAGAAGATCCTCGACCTGCTCGGCCCGCCATTCGACGTGGACGGGCAGCAGCTCGGCACCTCGTTCTCCATCGGCATCGCCCTCTACCCCGAGGATGGCAACAGCGTCGAGCTGCTGATGAAGAACGCCGACACCGCCATGTATCACGCCAAGGAGAGCGGCCGGAACACCTACCGCTTCTTCGACGAGGCGATGAACGTCAACGCCCTGGAGCGCGTGCACCTGGAAAACGGCCTGCGCCACGCCCTGGCCCAGGAGGAATTCCAGCTCTTCTACCAGCCTCAGGTTGACCTGATGAGCGGCCGGATCATCGGCGTGGAGGCGCTGCTGCGCTGGTTCAGCGGCGTGATGGGGGGCATCTCGCCGGCACGTTTCATCCCCCTGGCCGAAGAATGCGGACTGATCGTGCCGATCGGCGAATGGGTGCTCGGCACCGCCTGCCGTCAGGCCGTCGCCTGGCAGGATGCAGGCTTTCCGCCGATGCCGGTGGCGGTGAATCTGTCGGCGCTGCAGTTCCCCCGCAGCGACATCGTGGCGAGCGTGGCCGCCGCACTGGCGGCAAGCGGGCTCGACGGCCGCTGGCTCGAACTGGAGCTCACCGAATCCCTGCTGATGCAGTCCGGCCCGGATGTTTCCGCCACCCTCGCGCGGCTCAAGGCGCTGGGGGTGCGCCTGTCGATCGACGACTTCGGCACCGGCTATTCGAGCCTGGCCTATCTCAAGCGCTTCCCGGTGGACCGGCTGAAGGTGGACCAGAGCTTCGTGCGGGATCTGACCGACGACCCGGACGACGCGACCATCGTGCGGGCGATCATCCAGCTCGGCCATAGCCTGCACCTGGAGGTGATCGCCGAAGGCACCGAAACCCCCGAGCAGATGGCTTTCCTGCTGCGCGAGGGCTGCTCCGCGGCCCAGGGCTATCTGTTCAGCCCGCCCCTGCCGGCCGATGCGGTGACCGGGCTGCTGGAAGCCGGCAGCCTGCCGGCCACGCCGATCAGGCCGCTGTAAAGGCGCCCTTCATCTCGGCCAGGTAGCCGGCAACGCCCGGCTCGCCCTCGGCCGGGGCCCACTGGCCCCACTCGGCCGCCACCGGCACCGCGTAGGGGCCGGCCTTGATCTCGATGAACACCGTGCCGCTCTCCAGCGCCACGATGCTGTGGAACACCCCGGCCGGCACGTGAAAGCCGAACGAGCCGGCTTCGGGGGCGATCACCCGCGCCTCCAGCACCTTGCCCTCCCCATCGAACACCAGCGCCCCGAGCCGCCCGCGCAGCGGGATGATGGTCTCGGACTTGTTGGGGTCGAGGTGGCAATGGGGCCGCACGTAGGAATCCGGCTCGATGGCCACCAGCAGGCGGTGGGCCGGCTCGGTGGATTCGAGGTGCAGGTTGTGGTGGCTGCGCAGGCGCGGCACCGAACGGGCCTTGGCGACCAGCTCGTCGAGGAGGCTGGCGTCGAGAAAGCAATTGCTCATGAGTAGATCACTTCAACGGAATCAGGGGGAAGCCATTCGCGCAGGCTTTCCAGCAGGCTGTCGTCGGGGCGCACGCGCCAGCCCGGGCCGAGGGGGAAGTCGGCCTCGGCCTCGGCGTTGCGGTAGCGCACGCGGATCGGGCACTCGCCTTCGCGGAAGGGCGCGAGCATGGTCTGCAGGCGCTCGGCCGCCGCGATGGCGCCACCGGCCTGGCCCACTTCGCCGTTGAGCTTGAGCTGAAGGGCGCGGGCAAAGCGGCCGCGGGCCTCGCCGAGGGTCATCAGGCGGTCGGCCACGATGCGCAGGCCGCCGGGGCCGGAGAAATCATCGGGGCTCACCTTGGCGTCGACGATCAGCACCTCGTCCACCACGATGCGATCCCGGTTGTTGTCGAAGGTCTCCGAGAACACCGACACCTCCCGAGGCGTGGTGCCGTCATCCAGCAGCACGAAGGCGATCTTGCCGCGGGCGGTCATCTTGGCGCGCACTTCCATCACCACGCCGGCCAGGGTGACGAGATCCTTCGACGGCTCCACGTGGGCCAGGGTGCGCCGCACGAAGCGCCGCACTTCGGGCTTGAAGGCATTGAAGGGGTGGCCGGAGAGGAAGAAGCCGATCGCCAGCTTTTCTTCCTTCAGGCGCTCGCGCTCGCCCCACGGCCGCACCTTGACGTAGTCGGCCATCGGCGGGGCTTCCATGCCGGGCATGTCGAACAGGCCGCTCTGCATGGCGTTGGCGGCGATCTGCTCGGCGGCTTCCATGGCGATGCCCACCGAGGCCAGCAGCTTGGCCCGGTCGGCCGGCTGCACGGGGTCGAGGGTGTCGAAGGCGCCGGCGCGGATCAGGGCTTCGATCACGCGGCGGTTGGCCATCCGCTTGTCCACCCGGCACGCGAAGTCGAACAGATCCTTGAACGGCCCGGCTTCCCGTGCGGCGAGGATGGCCCGCACCGCCGGCTCGCCCACGCCCTTCACGGCACCCAGGCCGTAGCGGATCGTCTTCGAGTCGGTGGGCACGAAGCGGTAGTCCGACTGGTTCACGTCCGGCGGCAGCACCTTGATGCCGTTGGCGAGCGTGTCTTCGTAGAAGATCTTGATCGTGTCGGTGTTGTCCAGATCGGCGGACATGGTGGCCGCCATGAACGCCGAGCAGTGATAGGCCTTGAGCCACGCGGTGTGGTAGGTGACCACCGCGTAGGCTGCCGTGTGCGACTTGTTGAAGCCGTACTCGGCGAACTTCGTCATCAGGTCGAACAGCTGCTCGGCGAGCGCCGGGTCGTAGCCCTTCTGGCGGGCACCCGCGGCGATCGTCTCCCGGTGCTTGGCCATCTCCTCGGGCTTCTTCTTGCCCATCGCCCGACGCAGCATGTCGGCGCCGCCCAGGGTGTAGCCCCCGATGATCTGGGAGATCTGCATCACCTGCTCCTGATACACGATCACCCCGTAGGTGGGCGACAGGCAGGCGGTGAGATCCGGGTGGAAGTAATCGATGGCCTGCTGGCCCTTCTTCCGGAGGATGAAGTCGTCCACCATCCCCGAACCCAGCGGGCCCGGACGGTAGAGCGCCAGCACGGCGATGATGTCTTCGAAGCGGTCGGGCGCGAGCTTCTTGAGGAGCTTCTTCATGCCTTCCGATTCCACCTGGAAGATCGCCGTGGTGTTGGCGTCCCGGAGGATCTGGTAGGCGGCCTGGTCTTCGAAGCCCAGGCTCATGAGATCGGGCTTCGAGCCGGTGAGGCGCTCGACGTAATCGAGCGCCAGCTCGATGATGGTGAGGTTGCGCAGGCCCAGGAAGTCGAACTTCACGAGGCCGACGGCTTCCACGTCGTCCTTGTCGAACTGGGACACCGGCGTGGCGTCCTCGCCGTCGGCGATGTAGAGCGGACAGAAATCGGTGAGCTTGCCCGGCGCGATCAGCACGCCCCCGGCGTGCATGCCGACGCCGCGGGTGAGGCCTTCGAGCGGCTCGGCGAGGCTCCAGAGTTCCTGGATCGACTCGCCATCGTTGCCGTCGGCCATCAGCTCGTTGATCTGCGGCTCCTGGGCGCGGGCGTCGGCCAGCGACAGCGGCTTGTTCTGCACCACCGGGATCAGCTTGGAGAGCCGGTCGCACAGGCCGTAGGGCAGATCCAGCACGCGGCCCACGTCGCGCACCACGGCCTTCGAGGCCATCGTGCCGAAGGTGGCGATCTGGCTCACCGCGTCCTTGCCGTAGCGCTCGCGCACGTACTCGATCACGCGGTAGCGGTTGTCCTGGCAGAAGTCGATGTCGAAGTCGGGCATCGACACCCGCTCGGGGTTGAGGAAGCGCTCGAACAGCAGCGCATAGGCGAGCGGATCGAGGTCGGTGATCTTGAGCGAATAGGCCACCAGCGAGCCCGCGCCGGAACCCCGCCCCGGCCCCACCGGCACGCCGTTGTTCTTGGCCCACTGGATGAAGTCCGCCACGATCAGGAAGTAGCCCGGGAAGCCCATCTGGACGATGGTGTCGGTCTCGAACTTGAGGCGGTCTTCGTAGCGCTGGCGCTGGGCCTCGCGCTCGTCCGGGTGCGGGTAGAGCTGGACGAGGCGTTCCTCGAGGCCGGCCTTGGCTTCCTGGATCAGGAAATCATCGAGGCTCATGCCGTCGGGCGTCGGGAACAGCGGCAGGAAGTTCTTGCCCAGCTGCACCGTCAGCGAGCAGCGCCGGGCGATCTCGACGCTGTTCTCGAGCGCCTCGGGGATGTCGGCGAACAGCGCCGCCATCTCGTCCTGGGTCTTGAAGTACTGCTGCTCGGTGAAATCCTTGGGCCGGCGCTTGTCGGCCAGCACGTAGCCTTCGGCGATGCACACCCGCGCCTCGTGGGCCTTGAAGTCCTCGGGCCGGATGAACTGGATCGGGTGGGTGGCGACCACCGGCAGGTTGAGGCGCGAGGCGAGCTGGACGGCCTCGCGGATGTAGGTTTCGGTGCCCGGATGGCCGGCGCGCTGCAGCTCGATGTAGAACGAATCCGGGAAACGCCGGGCCCAGTCGGCGGCCAGGCTCTCGGCCATCTGCATGTTGCCGTTGGCCAGCGCGTGCCCCACGTCGCCGTCCTTGGCACCCGACAGGCAGATGAGGTCGGACGCGGCTTCGGCGGTCAGCCATTCACGGCGGATCTCGGCGCGGCCGCGATACTTGTTCTCCATGAAGGCCAGGGTCAGCAGCTCGCACAGCTGGCCGTAGCCCTTGCGGTTCTTGCAGATCAGGAGGACGCGGGACGGCTTGTCGCGATCGACCGCGTTGGTGATCCAGACATCGCAGCCGATGACCGGCTTGAGGCCCTTGCCGCGGGCGCCCTTGTAGAACTTGACCATCCCGAACAGGTTGGCCAGATCGGAGATGCCCAGCGCCGGCATGCCGTCGGCGACGGCGCGGGCAATGGCGGAATCCACCTGCGCGATCCCGTCGGAGATCGAATACTCGGTGTGGAGGCGCAGATGGATGAAACGGGGGGAGTGGGATTCAGACATCCCGGGATTTTACCTTCCGGCCGGCCGCCGGTTGACCCCCGCCACGAGATTTCCCGACTAGCGGCCGGCGGCCTCCACCGACTTGCGCAGGCGCATCTGCAGCAGGATGTTGTCGGCCTGCACCTGCAGGGTGCGCGAACGCTCGATCCACACCGCCTGATGGGTTTCGATGGCCTGGGCCAGCGCCTTCAGGGCGTCGCGGCGGGTGGTGGCGTAATGCACCAGCTCGTCCCGCTGCCATTCGTAGTCGTCCGGCGCCTCGCGCCACGACAGGGCGGTGATCGCCCGGTCCCAGCGGGGGATGAAATCGTGCTCCAGCTTGTCGAGGGCCGCCGCTTCGGTGATCCGCTTCTGGCGCATGGCGTCCATCAGCGCGGCCTGCTCGCGAAGGAGCTCCTGCTCTTCCAGGGCAAACTGGCGGATCGTCTGCTGGTAGGCCGAACCGATCTCGAAATTGCGCACCACCTGGGGCGACTCCTTCCACAGCCAGCTGCCCAGCGCCGCCGCCAGCAGCAGCCCGCCCAGCACCTGGGGCGCAAGCCAGCGCACGGGCTTCGGCGAAACCAGCGGCTCGGCAAAGGCCGCGCCCAGCAGCAGCCCGCCCACCAGGCCGCCCAGGTGGGCGGCGTTGTCGATACCGGGAATCGAGAAGCCGGCAAACAGCGAGTAACCGATGAAACCCAGGGTACCCGAGCGCATCTCACGGAACACCTCGGTGGGCACCGACCCCCGCTGACGCAGCAGATAGGCCAGCAGCGCGCCATACACGCCGAAGATCGCCCCGGACGCGCCGACACTCACCGGGCCCGGCTTCCACCACAGGCTGGCCGCGTTGCCCAGCAGGCCGGCGATCACGTAGATGGTCAGGAAGCCCCACCGCCCGAACAGCCGCTCGACCACCTGCCCGGCCTGGTGCAGCGCCAGCATGTTGAGCCCCACGTGGAGCAGCCCGCCATGCAGGAAGAGCGCGGTGAAGAAGCGCCAGCCCTCACCCTGCTGGACCAGCGGGGCGAAGTTGCCGCCAAACCGGATCAGCAGATCGGGCGGGATCTGCATGGGATTCACCGCCGCGATTGCCAGCGCCGCAAAGACGACCGAATTGATCACCACCAGCGCACGGGTCACGTCGGCCCGGGGCACCCGGGAGAACAGAACGTTGATGAAAGTGTCGTAGTTCAAGAGGGAAGGAAATTGCAGAGGGAAGCCCGGATTATACGCAGCCGGGCGACGACGCAATCCCGACTTCTCGGCGCGACCGCCCGTGGCCCTGCAGCCGCCCTGCGGCATCCAGGCTCCGCTGCAATGCCAAGTACAGGTAGAATCGCGAAAATGTGACCACAAAAAGCCAATAATGTCGCACCGGGCACCATGATCCACGTCCTCAAGCACGTCGAATCCATCACCCAACATCGAGACAGGGCCTTGCTTGAGCTAGGCGTCGCGTCAGCGTTGTTCGAGCTGGTCAAGGCCCGCGAGGTCAATCTTCACAAGATCGTCGGGGATGGCGATGCCCGCGCCCTCGAACAGGTCACCCACGTGGGCAGTGACGGGGTTCGCTACGCGACCGAAGCCGAGATCGACGACCCCCAGCCCATCGGCACCCGGCCGGAGATCCTCGCCTGCGTCGAGAACTCGCAGATCGTGCGACGGGAGCTCAAGGAAACCTGCGCCTACATCCACTGTTTTCCGATCAGCGTCGACCGGCGCGTGCTGGGCGTGCTCGAAGTCTCCTGCGACCGCCCCCTGTCCGAAGACGACCTGGGCACCGCCGAAGGTTTTCTCGGCCTCTACCGCAACTACCTGAGCCTGCTGGACTACAGCGAGCGGGACACCCTTACCGGGATGCTCAACCGCAAGACCTTCGACGAGAGCCTGTCGAAGATCCTCGCCGGCATGGCCGCGATGCAGGCCGCCGAAAACGATCCGGCCGCCGTCCGTCGCCGGCACCAGCAGGAAGACGGCAACCACTGGCTGGCGGTGGTCGACGTAGACCACTTCAAGCGCATCAACGATCACTTCGGCCACCTGTACGGCGACGAGGTGCTGATCCTCCTCGCCCGCATCATGCGCGAGAGCTTCCGTCACCAGGACAAGCTGTTCCGTTTTGGCGGCGAGGAGTTCGTCGTCACCCTGCGTGCGATGTCGGAAGACGAGGTGCGCACCGCCCTCGAACGCTTCCGCACCGCCGTCGAGAACTACGTTTTCCCGCAGGTCGGGCAGGTCACGGCGAGCGCCGGCTACACCCACATCAGCGCGTCGGACACCATCCCGGAGATCGTCGGCCGGGCCGACGAGGCGCTTTACGTGGCCAAGGAAAACGGCCGCAACCAGATCGCAAGCTACGAGGCCGCCCTCCGCGCGGGCAAGGTCGCCGTGCGCGACAAGCCTGACAACGACATCGAGCTGTTCTGAGCGGGCCGGGCGGCCCGCGTCACTTTCAGCGGCCCGCCGCCTGGGCCGGCAGATCCTTCAGCGCCTGCTTGCGCTCGCCCTCGGCGGCGAAGATCAGCGCCTGCTGCTCATCGGTGAGCGGCGCCTTCAGGTCACGTTCCAGCGAGTTGTAGATCCGCGCCAGACGGTCGGTGAGACGGCCCTTGGCGGGGATCGCGCGCACCACCTGATCGTGGCTGGCGCCGGTGATGCTCATCACCTTCTGGATGAAGGCCTCCTCGATGCGCCGGGTTTCGGCCTGCATGAAGGCCACCTGGCCCGGCGTCAGCACCGCGGCGGTCGGCGGAGCCGGCGGCGCAGCGCTGGCCGGAGCCAGCGGAAGGGACAGGAACAGGGCCAGGACGGCAGAAGCAGAAAGCGGGATTGCGGATTTCATGATCACGGAAGGAGGACGGTCGAGCCGGTGGTGCGCCGGGCCTCGAGTTCGCGGTGGGCGACGGCGGCATCCTTGAGCGGATAGCGCTGGTTGATCGACAGGCGGACCTGACCGGAGGCCACCACGTCGAACAGTTCATCGGACATCGCCAGCAGATCCTCGCGCCGGGCGATGTAGTGGAACAGGGTCGGACGCGTCAGGAACAGGGAGCCCATCTTGGCGAGCAGCGCGGGCTCGAAAGCCGGCACCGGCCCCGAGGCATTGCCGAAAGTGACCATCACCCCCAGCGGTCGCAGGCAGGCCAGGGAATCCATGAACGTGTCCTTGCCGATGGAATCGTAAACCACCGGCACGCCTTCACCCGCGGTAATTTCACGGACGCGCGCCGAAACCGGTTCGCGGGTGTAGATGATCGTGTGGTCGCAGCCATGCTGCCGGGCGATCTCGGCCTTCTCGTCGGAGCTTACGGTGCCGATCACGGTGGCGCCCAGGGCCTTGGCCCACTGGCAGACGATCAGCCCCACTCCACCCGCGGCGGCGTGGATCAGGATGGTGTCGCCGGGCTGGACCCGGTAGGTGCGACGCAGCAGGTACTGGGCGGTGAGCCCCTGCATCATCATTGCCGCGCCCTGCTCGAAGCTCAGGCTGTCGGGCAGATTGACCAGCAGGCTGGCCGCGATGTTGCGGCTTTCGGAATACGCCCCGAGGGGGCCGCCCACGTAGGCAACCCGGTCACCGGGCACGAAGTCCACCACACCCTCGCCGACGGCTTCGATGACGCCCGCCGCTTCCTGGCCGAGGCCGGACGGCAGCGTCAGCGGGTAAAGCCCGGAGCGGTGATAGGTGTCGATGTAATTGACGCCGACCGCCTCGTGGCGGATGCGGACTTCGCCGGCAGCCGGAGGCGGCAGGTCGGCCTCGACCCATTGCAGGACGTCGGGGCCGCCGATGCGGTCGAAACGGATCAGATGGGTCATGGCGTCACCTCGCAGGACATCGTGGGCCACGATTGTACCGGAGGTGAGCGTCCGCCGCCCCCGGCGGGCATGGGCGCAAGGCCATGCCCGCCGGGGGACGGACTCCGCAGGGTCAGTTGCCTTCGCGCTGCTCCATGGCGTCCACCACCGCCAGGGCGGTGATGTTCACCAGCCGGCGCACGGACGCCGACGGGGTCAGGATGTGCACCGCGCGGGCGGTACCGAGGAGGATCGGCCCCACCGACACGCCATCGCCATGAGCAACCTTGAGCAGGTTGAAGGCGATGTTGGCGGCGTCGAGGTTGGGCATCACCAGCAGGTTGGCTTCGCCGTGGAGGGTCGAATCCGGGTGCAGACGCTCGCGGATCTCGTGGGACAGGGCCGAGTCACCGTGCATCTCGCCGTCGCACTGCAGGTCCGGCGCCTTGACACGCAGGATGTCGCGGGCGTCGCGCATGCGGCGGGACGAGGTGGACCGGGCGCTGCCGAAGTTGGAGTGGGACAGCAGGGCCACCTTCGGCTCGATGCCGAAACGCTTCAGCTCGTCGGCCGCCATCACGGCGATCTCGGCGGCGTCCTCGGCGCTCGGCATCTCGTTCACGTAGGTGTCGGTGATGGCCAGCACGCGCTGGGGCAGCAGCAGGATGTTCATCGCCGCGTACAGGCTGGCGCCGTTCTTCAGGCCGATCAGGTTCTGGACGTGCTCGAAGTGGTGGTCGTAGGAGCCGGTGGTGCCGCACACCAGGGCGTCGGCGTCGCCGCGACGCAGCAGCATGCAGCCGATCAGGGTGGTGTCGGAGCGCAGGGCTTCACGGGCAGAATCCGGCGTGACGCCGTCGCGGCCCATCAGGCGGTAGTACTCCTGCCACAGCTCGCGGTAGCGGCTGTCGGATTCCACGTTCACCACATCGAAGTCGCGGCCGGACTTGAGGTTGAGGCCGAACTTCTCGATGCGCATGTCGATGACCGCCGGACGGCCGATGAGGATCGGACGGGCCAGGTTTTCATCGACCACCGCACGCACGGCGCGCAGCACACGCTCGCTCTCGCCTTCCGCGTAGAGCACGCGCTTCTTGTCGGCGGGGATGCGCTTGGCGGTGGAGAACACCGGCTTCATGATGATGCCGGACTGGTACACGAACTCGGTCAGGCTCTGGACGTAGGCGTCCATGTCGACCTTGCGCGTGGCCACGCCGGAATCGATGGCGGCCTGGGCCACCGCCGGGGCGATCTTGACGATCAGGCGCGGGTCGAAGGGCTTGGGGATCAGGTAGTTCGGGCCGAAGGACAGATCGGCGCCGCCGTAGGCCTGGGCCACCACGTCGGACTGCTCGGCTTCGGCCAGCTCGGCGATGGCCTTCACGCAGGCGAGCTTCATCTCTTCGTTGATCGTCGTGGCGCCCGCATCGAGGGCACCGCGGAAGATGAACGGGAAGCACAGCACGTTGTTCACCTGGTTCGGGTAATCCGAACGGCCGGTGGCGATGATGGCGTCGGGGCGGACTTCCTTGGCCAGCTCCGGCATGATTTCCGGGGTCGGGTTGGCCAGCGCGAAGATCAGCGGCTTTTCGGCCATGCCCTTGACCATCTCGGGCTTGAGCACGCCGGCGGTCGACAGGCCGAGGAACACGTCGGCACCGACCATCGCGTCGGCGAGGGTGCGGAATTCGGTGTTCTGGGCGTAACGGGCCTTGGTCGGCTCCATCTTCTCGTCACGGCCCACGTAGATCACGCCCTTCGAGTCGCACACGAAGACGTTCTCGCGCTTGATGCCGAGGCCGCACCACAGCTCAAGACAGGCGATTGCTGCGGCGCCGGCGCCGGAACACACCACCTTCACTTCGTCGATCTTTTTGTCCACGACCTTCAGGCCGTTGAGCATGGCGGCGGCCGAGATGATGGCGGTGCCGTGCTGGTCGTCGTGGAAGACCGGGATCTTCATCCGCTCGCGCAGCTTCTGCTCGATGTAGAAGCACTCGGGCGCCTTGATGTCTTCGAGGTTCACGCCACCGAGGGTCGGCTCGAGCGCAGCGATCATGTCGATCAGCTTGTCCGGATCGTTCTCGGCCAGTTCGATGTCGAATACGTCGATGTTGGCGAACTTCTTGAACAGGCAACCCTTGCCCTCCATCACCGGCTTGGCGGCCAGCGGGCCGATGTTGCCGAGACCGAGCACCGCGGTGCCGTTGGTGACCACCGCCACGAGGTTGCCGCGGGAAGTGTATTCCTGGGCGTCGGCGGGATCGGCAACGATCGCATCGCAAGCCGCCGCGACGCCGGGCGAGTAGGCCAGCGCCAGATCGCGCTGATTGGTCAGACCTTTTGTCGGCACCACCGCGATCTTGCCGCGGGTTGGGCTGCGGTGGTAATCGAGGGCGGCGGCGATGAAATCCTTGTCCATAATCTCTCTCTACTCACAATGTGGTTCAACCCCGACCCGGACGGCGAACAGCAAACCCAACGGCGTAGCGACCGACTTGCTTCGGGCCGGATATCGGGAATCGTTTGGAAGCCCCGTATGGGCGTTGAATCGTCTGACGGCATGACGCGGGACAAACCCTGCGCCCGACCGGAGCAACACCGCCGGGAGGAAGCGGCGAAAGCATCTTGTAGTTATAGTCATACGAGTTTACCCGACCGGGCTCTTTTGCGCATCTTCGATACGCGCAGCGCGACCCCGATTGCGTGGCACAATCGCGCGCATTCCGACCAGCACCAGAACCAGACGAAGGGACGAGACGATGCGACGAGTGGTGTTCAACCAAAAAGGTGGCGTGGGCAAATCCACCATCACCTGCAACCTCGCGGCGATCAGCGCGATGAACGGCCTGCGCACGCTGGTGGTGGATCTGGACCCCCAGGGCAACTCCACCCACTACCTGCTCGGCGACGCGGCCGACAAGGCCGACGAAACCCTCGCCGGCCTCTTCGAGCAGTCCCTGTCCTTCAAGTTCAGCCCCAAGAAAACCGCGGAATTCGTGCGTCCCACGCCCTTCGCAAACCTTTCCATCCTGCCCTCGCACCCCCAACTGGAGGAGCTGCAGAGCAAGCTCGAAAGCCGCTACAAGATCTTCAAGCTGCGCGACGCCCTCGATGAGCTGGCCAAGGATTTCGACGCCGTCTTCATCGACACGCCGCCAGCCCTCAACTTCTATACCCGCTCGGCGCTGATCGCCACCCAGCTGTGCCTGATTCCTTTCGACTGCGACGATTTCTCCCGCCGCGCACTCTATTCGCTGCTCGAGAACGTGCAGGAAATCCGTGCCGACCACAATCGCAATCTGGAAGTCGAAGGCATCGTCGTCAATCAGTTCCAGCCCCGCGCCAGCCTGCCCCAGAAACTGGTGCAGGAACTCATCGACGAAGGTCTGCCGATCTTCAAGACCTACCTCTCCAGCTCGATCAAGATCCGCGAAAGCCACGAGCAGGCCAAGCCGATGATCCATCTCGACCCGAAACACAAGCTGGCTCAGGAGTTCGCCGCGCTCCACGCGGAACTGCGCAAGGCCTGAGCCGGCGACGGACGACGGCCGGGCCAAATCCGCCGTCCAGCCTCAGCAGGGCGTGAGCTTCGCCACCGCCAGCATCAGCCACTTGGTTCCGGCCGACGCAAATTTCACCTGCACCCGCGCATCGCTGCCACTGCCTTCGGCGGCGACGATCACCCCTTCGCCGAAGCGCGCATGACTCACCGCACTGCCGATCGCCAGACCGCCGAGATCGCGGGACTTCATCGGCGGAGGCGGCGGCATGCCCAGCCCGGCCGGCTTGGACGCACCGGGGTTGTAATACCGCGGCGACGGCTCCGACACAAAGCTGCGCCGCGGATTGGGCGGCGTCAGCCATTTGGTGAGCGCCTCGGGGATTTCCTCCAGAAAACGCGAGCGCAGGTTGTAGCGCACCTGGCCGTGGAGCATCCGGCTCTGGGTGAAGCTGATGTAGAGCCGCTGCCGGGCACGGGTCATCGCGACATACATCAAACGGCGCTCTTCTTCCAGCCCGTCGGATTCGAGAATGCTGTTTTCGTGGGGAAACAGCCCTTCCTCCAGCCCGGACAGGAAGACCACGTCGAACTCCAGCCCCTTGGCCGCATGGACGGTCATCAGCTGCACCGCCTCGGCACCTGCGTCGGCCTGGTGGTCGCCGGCCTCCAGCGAGGCGTGGGCGAGGAATCCGGCCAGCGCCGAGCCATCTCCCGCGCCCTCCTCGGTCTCGTAGGCGGCACCGGCTTCGGCGTTGAAATTGACCGCCGCATTGATGAGTTCGTCCAGGTTCTCGAGCCGCTCCTGGCCTTCCTTCTCGGCCGTGTAATGGGCGCGCAGACCGGACATTTCGATCACATGCTCGATGATTTCATGCAGCGGCAAGGGCGCCGTCTCCGTGCGCAGCCGCTCGATCAAGCCGACAAAATGGCCCAGCGCGGCGCCCGGCTTGCCGGACAGATGCGGCACGGTCTGGTAGAGCGGCGTGTTGAAGGTGCGCGCCGCATCCTGCAGGATTTCAAGAGAACGGGCACCGATGCCGCGGGTCGGAAAGTTCACCACCCGCATGAAGGCCGTGTCGTCGTCCGGGTTGGCGATCAGGCGCAGGTAGGCCAGCGCATGCTTCACCTCCTGGCGCTCGAAGAAGCGCAGCCCGCCATACACGCGGTAAGCCACGCCGCTCGAAAAAAGCTGATGTTCCAGCACCCGCGACTGGGCGTTGGAACGGTATAGCAGCGCGATGTCGGACCGGCTGGTGCCCTCGCGCACCAGCGACTGGATCTCCTCGACGATGAAGCGCGCCTCGTCGCTGTCGGTAAACGCCTCATACACGCGGATCGGCTCGCCGGCGCCGCGGTCGGTCCAGAGGTTTTTGCCAAGACGCTTGTTGTTGTGGGCGATCAACGCGTTGGCGGCGTCGAGGATGTTGCCGTGGGAGCGGTAGTTCTGCTCCAGGCGGATCACGCTGCCAACCCGGAAATCCCGCTCGAAATCGCGCATGTTGCCGATCTCGGCGCCGCGGAAGCGATAGATCGACTGGTCGTCGTCGCCCACGCAGAACAGACTGGCCCCACCCTCCCGGCCGCCGTCGGCCAGCAGGCTCAGCCAGCGGTACTGAAGCACGTTCGTGTCCTGGAATTCATCCACCAGAATGTGGCGGAAACGCGCCTGGTAATGCCTGCGGATCGGCTCGTTGCGCTCCAGCAGTTCATAGCTGCGCAGCAGCAATTCAGGGAAATCCACAACTGCCTCGCGCTGGCATTGGG
>NZ_CALAYQ010000006.1:0-4603 GCF_937894855.1 uncultured Zoogloea sp. | reverse complement strand
CGTCGTAGCCGGTGGGCGACAGCGGGTTGGGCAGGCCGGCGTTGGGGTGGGCCGAGACGAAGGTGTTGCAGACGTTGGAGAGTTCCTCCACGTACTGGCGGAGTTCCTTCGCGCCCAGCGCGCAGTTGAGGCCGAAGCTGATCGGCTGGGCGTGGGAGAGTGAATTCCAGAAAGCCTCGGCGGTCTGGCCCGACAGGGTGCGGCCGGAGGCGTCGGTGATGGTGCCGGAGATCATCACCGGCACGCGCTTGCCCAGATCCGCGAACAGCTTTTCGACTGCGAACACCGCGGCCTTGGCGTTGAGGGTGTCGAAGATGGTCTCGATCAGCAGGATGTCGGCGCCGCCTTCCAGCAGCCCCTTGGCGGAGTCGTAGTAGTCGTCCACCAGCGCGTCGAAGCTCACGTTGCGGAAGCCCGGATCGTTCACGTCCGGCGAGATCGACAGGGTGCGCGAGGTGGGGCCGAGCACGCCAGCGCAGTAGCGCGGCTTGGCCGGGTTGGCGGCGGTGAACTCGTCGCACAGCTCGCGCACCAGGCGGGCGCCCTCGACGTTGAGTTCGTAAGCCACGTCGGCCAGGCCGTATTCGGCCTGGGAGATGCGCGTGGCGTTGAAGGTGCAGGTCTCGATGATGTCGGCGCCGGCCTCGAGGTAGGCCCGGTGGATGCCGCCCACCACATCCGGCCGGGTGAGCACCAGCAGGTCGTTGTTGCCCTTGAGATCCTTGCCGTGTTCGGCGAAACGCGTGCCCCGGTAGTCGGCTTCACCCAGCTTGTGCTGCTGGATCATCGTGCCCATCGCCCCGTCGAGGATCAGGATGCGGTGGGTCAGTTGATTGTGGAGTTCGGCGGTACGGTCGGGCTGCATGGCGGTTCCTAAAAAAATCGGCCGGGGCGCGCAAAGAAAAACGGCGCAACAAACCTGGCAAGGTTTGTGAGCGCCGTTGATCGGTTGCCGAGCCTGGCCTGCTGGATGGCTTCATCAGCAGGTCGCAACGCTCCTCGGCAAGCGGCGGATTTTACAAGGGTTTTGGCGTATCCGCCAGCAGTGCGCGGGCGTCGTCGCGCCACCAGCCGAGGGCCGCGTAGAAGCCCTCCCACACGCAGCCGTTGCAGCCGCGGCCGCAGCAGGCGGTGGGCGGCGGTGGTGGATTGCGGTGGGCCAGCCCGCGCCCCGCCAGACGCTCGCGGATGGCGGCGATCTGCGCTTCGGCCTCGGCCAGGCTGGCGGGCCGGAAATCAAAAGGGTCGGCGGCGGCGTTCATCGGCAGCTGGGGCAGAAAAGGGGGCGAACATATCACCGGCGGCCAGCCGACGAAAGCGCCCGCCCGCCGCCCGTTCATCTGCCCGTCATTGCCCGACAGCCGGTGGGGCCGTAGAATCCCGCCCGACACGCCATCGGGAAAGCACCTTGGAACCCGTCCATAACATCGTCTTCTTTGGCGAAACCCTGCCGGGCTACGACCGCAGCGTCGCCCGCATGCAGCTCCAGACCCTGCTCGGCTGCTCCCACGAGACCATCCGTCAGGTGTTCTCGGGCCAGCGCGTGCGCCTGCGCAAGGGCCTCTCCGCCGTCGAGGCCCAGCGCTACGAGCTGCGCCTGAAGGGGATCGGGCTGAAGGTGGCCATCGACCCGCCCCTGCCGCCCGACATGCTGGACAAGCGCCTCAGCGCTGCCCGCGATGACACCACCCGCAGCAGCGCCTCGGGCCTGCCCCAGGTGGTCTGCCCGGCCTGTGGCGAGACCCAGCCCCTGCGCACCGTGTGCCGGGCGTGCTCGATCAACATGCCGGGGTTTCTGGCCGCCCAGGCGGCCAAGAGCGCCAACGCCGCCCAGCCCCCGGGCGCGATGGACAAGACGGTGCCGGTTGCCAGCGACTTCCTCGGCGTCGGACTCAACGGGCGCTTCGGTCGCGGCCTGATGTTCCAGAGCTTCCTCGCGGGTCTGACCGCCATCAACCTGGGCCTCATCGCGCTCTTCACGCTCGGCTCCATGCCCCTGTGCGTGCTGGCCGGAGTCGCCGGCGGGTTCTTCAAGGTCCGCGCCCTCATCCGCCGCAGCCACGATCTGGACTGGCGTGGATGGGTGTGGCTGGCCCAGCTGGTGCCTGTGCTCGGGCTGTATTTCACCTTCAAGCTGGCCTTCTGGCCCGGCCGCGCGGATGCCAACGAATGGGGCCCGCACCGACGCACCAGCCTACCGGCCTTCCTGCTGGCGCTGGCGCTATACCTGGGCAGCCTCGGCTATCTCGCCCACGTCGCGCCGGCCGATTCGCCGCTGCTGCCGGGCGACGACGCGGGCGCCGTGTTCACCCGCGGGGCTGCACCGTCCGCCCCGGGCCGGGCGGCCGGCTGAACAACATCGGCCTGACGGGACGATAATCCGCTCATGACTGCCCCCCTGCCCCCCTGGCTGGAAGACTTCCGGGCGCGCCACGACGCGACGGTGATCGAGACCCACATCTCGTGGCTGCTGCTGGCCGGCGCGCTGGCCTGGAAGATCAAGAAGCCGATCAGCCTGCCCTTTCTCGATTACGGCAACGCCGCGCGCCGGCGCTGCTGCTGCGAGGCGGAGCTGCGTCTCAACCGGCAGTTCGCGCCGGATCTATACCTGGGCACGGAGGCCATCGGCCACAGCGACGACGGCGAGGAATGGGCCGTGCGGATGCGCCGCTTCCCCGAAGCCCAGCGCCTCGACCACGTGTGCGCCCACGGCCACCTGCGGCTCGACCAGCTGTCGGCCCTGGCGAGCACCCTGCACCGCTTTCACACCCGCACCGCGGTGGCCGGCCCCGAGAGCCCCTTCGGCGAGCCAGCGCAGGTGTTCGCTCAGGCCATCGAGAACTTCACCGAGCTCATCGAGCTCGCGCCAGCGCACGCCGACCGCCTCGCCGCCCTCGAAGCCTGGACCCGCGACGAGTTCGCGCGCATCCGCCCAACCCTCGCCGCCCGCAAGGCGGCTGGCCGGGTACGTGAATGCCACGGCGACCTGCACCTGGGCAATCTGGTGCTGCTGGACGACCGGATCACGCCCTTCGACTGCATCGAGTTCAACGACAGCCTGCGCTGGATCGACGTGGCTTCCGAGATCGCCTTCACCTACATCGACCTCCTCGACCACCAGCGCCCCGATCTGGCCACCTGGCTGCTCAACGAATGGCTGACCGTCTCGGGGGATTTCGAGGCCATGAAGGTGCTGCGCTTCTATGCGGTGTATCGGGCGATGGTGCGGGCCAAGGTGGCCGGGCTGGGCGGCGAGCGCGAAGGCGTGGACGCCTATCTGCGCCTTGCCGGCGAGATCGCATCCCCGCCGCCACCGCGGCTCACCATCACCTTCGGGGTGTCCGGCTCGGGCAAGACCACCGCCAGTGCCGATCTGCTCCTCGCCGATGCAAGCGCCACCACCCTGCGCCTGCGCTCGGATGTGGAGCGCAAAAGGCTGTTCGGCCTCGGCCCCCTGGACGACAGCCGCGCCGTGCCCGGCGGCATCTACACCCCGGACAGCACCCTGCGCACCTACGCCATGCTCCATGACACAGCCGGACTGCTGCTGTCCGCCGGCTGGTCGGTGGTGGTGGATGCGGCCTTCCTGCGGCGCGACGAGCGGGCGCGCTTCCTCGCCCTCGCCAGCGCCCACTGTGCCCCGATGGGCATCCTGGCCTGCTCGGCACCTGCTGGCGAACTCCGCCGCCGCCTGCTGGCGCGCCACGGAGACGCGTCGGAAGCCACCGTCGATGTGCTCGACCGGCAGCTTCGCTGGATGGAACCGCTGGACGCCGACGAACAGGCCCGGGCGGTCGGGCCGGCGTGACTGGCTAGCGCAGGGTACCCACGTAGCGATCCACCGGATGGGTTGCCGCCGGCCGGCCGGCGCGCAGCCGCTCCAGCAGACTGGCGCGGGCCGGGGTATCGCTTTCCGGGGGCGGATCGAGCTCCATGGCCGCCCGCAGGCGGTCGCACAGCTCGATGAGTTCGGCGTGGCCGGTTTCACCGGCGAGCCGCACGATCTCCCGGGCGTATTCCTTGTTGGTACGCATGTACTCCACATCGGTGATGCGGTTGGTCACCCGACGCATGAGCACATGAATTCGGCCAAGCAGGCCGAGGATGACGGAATCCGATTCCATGACGGCGCTCTCTGATGTAGGTTTTTAACAAATCAAGAGCAAATGCCGTGCCGGCTGAAAACCACGAAAATACACGCACCCACAGGCCGGGAATGCCCCATATCGAGGCGCGCGAAGTAGCCGTTGCACTACCGAGGTGCATGAAAGCACTTCGCCACCCCAAGCAACGCAGCCAGCGCAATGCCGTGACGACAATTGCACCCGGAATGGGCATGGCTTACGCATCTGCCACCGCCTGAAAAACGAAAAGCCCGGCTTGCGCCGGGCTCGTCGTACCAACTTACCACCTGAAACAGCTTAGGCTGCGCGGCTCTTGGTCTCGCCGCCCACGAAGAAGCTGGCGATGTAGACCAGCAGGCCGACCAGGAACATCACGCCGGTGCCTTCACGCAGCCAGTAGAAGATGGCCAGTTGGTCCTGCGCGGCCATGAACGGGATCGGCGTGGCGCTGTAGCGCTGCAGCCAGACCTGCAGGATGC
>NZ_CALAYQ010000005.1:0-8987 GCF_937894855.1 uncultured Zoogloea sp. | reverse complement strand
GGGCCGAACTGGTTGAGGTAGTTGTTGTAGGGCTCGTTCTGCTTGAGCACCGTCCCGATGATGGAGGCGATCCCGAGGATCGTCAGCAGGCTGATCGCGAAGCGCATCGAACTGAGCAGTTCGTAGAGTGCGCGGGAGTTGCTGCGGTGTCGCATGGGTGGTGTCGGGCGGAAGAACGGGAAAAACGGTCGGGGCCGGCGTTGCCGGTCGCGGATTGCAATGGAAAAGGGGTGGCCGAAACCACCCCTTTTCTTATAGCTGCCTGGCGCTGGGACGCGCCTTGACTCAGCGCAAGCCGGCCGCGTAGTCGGCGACGGCCTTGATTTCCGGATCGGTCATCTTGAGGGCGATGGTGCGCATCATCTTGGCCGGATCGTTGGCACGCTCGCCGGCACGGAAGGCCTTCAGCTGGGCTTCGGTGTAGTCGGCGAACTGGCCGGCCAGACGCGGGTACTGGGCGGGCAGGCCGGCACCGGCCGGGCCGTGACAGGCCGCACAGGCCGGGATGCCGCGCTTCAGATCGCCGGCGCGCCACAGGCGCTGGCCGAGTTCGATGGAGGCCTTGTTCTTGGCGGCTTCGGGATTGAGCTTCTGGCCGGCGAAGTAGGCGGCGAGGCCCTTCATGTCATCGGCGGAGAGCGCTGCAACCATGCCACCCATCACGGCGTTGGCACGTTCGGCCGGCTTGCCACCTTCGCTCTTGAAGTTGGTCAGCTGCTTGTAGAGGTATTCCGCATGCTGGCCTGCGAGTTTCGGGTTTGCGGGGATCTGGCTGTTGCCGTCGGTGCCGTGGCAGGCACCGCAAACCTGTTCTGCAGTCTGTTTGGCCTTGGCCAGGTCAGGCTGGGTAGCAGCCTTGTCTTGGGCCTGAACCGCGCCAGTGGCCAGAAGCAGCGAAAGCAGCAGGGAACGCTTGATCATGATGTCCTCGGAAGCCAAGAATGTGGATGTCTCAAACCTGCTATTCTATAGCAATTCCAGCCATTTGCGCGATGCAACGACACTGCTTCGTGCCCGCCAGTTCCGCCCCATGTCCCTCTTCAGAAACGCCCAGTTCGAAATCTCCATTGCCAAACCGAGCGGCCTGCCGCCGCCGAACGGGCCGGAAGTCGCCTTTGCCGGCCGCTCGAATGCCGGTAAATCGAGCGCGATCAATACCCTGGCCAACCACACCCGGCTCGCCTTCGTCTCCAAGACGCCGGGCCGCACCCAGCTGATCAACTTCTTCCGCCTGCAGAACGGCGCGGTGCTGGTGGATCTGCCGGGCTATGGCTATGCCGAGGTGCCCGAGGCCGTGCGCCGCCAGTGGCAGCACCTGCTCGAGGACTACCTCACCAAGCGGCCCAATCTGGTGGGTCTGGTGTTGATCATGGATTCGCGCCATCCGCTGAAGGACCGCGACCGCGTGATGATCGGCTGGTTTGCTCCCAGCGGGCGGCCGATCCACTGCCTGCTCACCAAGAGCGACAAGCTCACCCGCAGCGAAGGCGCGGCCACCCTGGCGGCGGTGCGCAAGGAGCTCGCGGCCTACGGCGAGCAGGTGACGGTGCAGCTCTTCTCCAGCCTCAAGAAAACCGGCATGGAGGAGGTCGAGCGCGTCGTTGGCTCGTGGCTGACGCCTGATCCTGACATGCTTTGACATTCCTTGCCGCCGAAGCGTGGCGGCGCGTGAAATGACACCGGATTCCGGAAGGGATTCTGTGCTATCAATGGCAATCCCCCGCGCGCTGCCTCCGCCGCTCGAGTCGACGGCGCATGCCGGTGAGGAATTTTCCGTTTCCACTTTCCGATCTGCCATGGAACTCCAACCCGTCATTCTCTCCGGTGGCTCCGGCACCCGCCTGTGGCCGCTTTCCCGCGAACAGTACCCAAAGCAGCTGCTGGCCCTGGTGGGCGACGAGACGATGCTGCAGGCCACGGCCGGGCGGCTTGCCGGCTTCAAGGGGCGTTTGCCGGTGGCCCAGGCGCCGATCGTCGTGTGCAACGAGGAATACCGCTTCGTCACTGCCGAGCAACTGCGCTCGGTGGGCCGCAGCAGCCGCAACATCGTGCTCGAACCCGTCGGCCGCAACACCGCGCCGGCCCTGGCCCTGGCTGCGCTTGCCGTGAAAGAGGCCGACCCCGTGCTGCTGGTGATGCCGGCCGACCACGTGATCCGTGACCTCGCCGGCTTCCAGGCCGCCATCGACGCGGGCATTCCGGCTGCGCTGGACGGCGCCATCGTCACCTTCGGCATCGTCCCGGATCGTGCCGAGACCGGCTACGGCTACATCCGCTTCGGCGCCGAGCGCCCCGACGGCAGCAAGGCCATCGCTGCCTTCGTCGAAAAGCCCGACGCCGCCACCGCCCAGCGCTATCTCGATAGCGGCGAATACCTCTGGAACAGCGGCCTCTTCATGGTGCGCGCCAGCACCTGGCTCAAGGCCCTCGCGGCGCTGCAGCCCGCCATGGCCAAGGCCTGCGACGCCGCCTGGCAGGGCGGGGCGCGGGACGCGGACTTCGTGCGGGTGAATAAGGATGCCTTCGTCGCCTGCCCGTCGGACTCGATCGACTACGCGGTGATGGAGAAACTCGCCGGCGCCACTGATCTGGGCATTCCCGGCTGCGTCGTGCCCATGAGCGCCGGCTGGTCCGACGTGGGCGCCTGGGATGCGCTGTGGGACATCGCCGACAAGGACGGCAGCGGCAACGTCGCCCGCGGTGACGTGCTGTTTGAAGACAGCCGCAACACCCTCGTCTATGCCCAGGACCGCATGGTCGCCTGCGTGGGGCTGGACGACACCGTGGTCGTCGAGACGCCGGATGCCGTGCTCGTCGCCCGCAAGGACAAGACCCAGAACGTGAAGCAGATCGTCGCCGCGCTCAAGCTCGAAAAGCGCAGCCAGGCCTCGGCCCACCGCAAGATCCACCGTCCGTGGGGCTGGTACGACTCCATCGACGCCGGCGGGCGTTTCCAGGTCAAGCGCATCGTCGTCAATCCCGGCGCGCGCCTGAGCCTGCAGATGCATCACCACCGGGCCGAGCACTGGATCGTCGTGAAGGGCACCGCCGAAGTCACCAACGGCGAGAAGACCTTCCTGCTGGGCGAGAACGAATCGACCTACATCCCGCTGGGCCACGTCCATCGGCTGGCCAACCCGGGCAAGCTGCCCCTCGAGATCATCGAGGTGCAGTCGGGCAGCTACCTGGGTGAGGACGACATCGTCCGGTTTGAGGATACCTACGGGCGGGGTTGAGGCAGAAAGGGCGGGGCTGGCCGGTCAGGTCGGCTCGGCCACGAAGCCGAAGCGGCTTGCCACTTCGGCCTGCCGGATGCGCCCGACGGGCAGCGTCTGGCCGGCCCAGGCAAGGCTGAGCGGGGCGTCGGGCGATTCGAGATCGCCATCCAGATGGGCGCAGAAGGCGGCCAGATCCCGGTCGTCCAGCAGGCCGATGCCGTGCTCGGTGGCGAGCAGCAGGCTGCCTTCCTCGTCGAACCACGCGCCCGAAACCGTGCTCACCGGCTTGCCGGTGTGGGTTTCGAGGCGATCCGGTGCCGCGAGGTGCAGGACCAGCGGCGTGTAATCCAGATCCACGAAAACCTGTTGCGGCCCGTTCTGGAAGAACCAGCGGCCGTCGGCCGTGGCTTCGAAGTTACGATTGATGAAGCCGCGCAGGCCCGGATGGCGGATCGGGCCTTCGGGCACGCACCACTCGCCACGGCGTGACAGCCGAAGCCAGCCGGTGCATGACGGCACGTTGGGCCACTTGGCGAGGGCCAGCCGGACGGCTTCATCCATCGTGCTGCTCCGCCACGCTTACCAGAGCTTCCACCAGGCCTGGGGCTCGGCTTCCGTGCCCTTGCCGGCGAAGTAGCGGCTGTTCGGGAAGTTCTGGCGCATCACGCGCTCGGCGTCCTTGCGCAGCTCGGGCATGTTGAGGGCGTCGTAGCTCTGCACCAGCAGGAACAGCGCCTCTTCAACGGCCGGCGACTGGGGGAAATCCTTGATCGTCGCCTGGGCCCGGTTGGCCGCCGCCACGTAGGCGCCGCGCTTGTAGTAATAGCGCGCCACGTGCACTTCATGGTTGGCCAGCGCATTGACCAGATAGCGCATGCGCAGCTGGGCGTCCGGCGTGTATTTGCTGTCCGGGAAGCGCTGGCTGAGTTCCTTGAAGGTGGCGAATGCTTCGCGGGTCGCCTTCGGGTCGCGCTCGGACAGATCCTGGTTGGCGAGGGTGCCCAGCATGCCCAGGTCTTCGTTGAAGTAGGCGAGGCCCTTCAGGTAGTAGGCGTAATCAACGTTGGCGTGATTGGGGTGCAGCTTGATGAAGCGGTCGCAGGCGGCGACGGCGGACACCTGCTCGCCCGACTTGTAGTACGCGTAAGCCACCTCAAGCTGGGACTGCTGGGCGTAGCGACCGTAGGGGTAGCGTGCCTCGAGCTTCTCGAACATCTTGATGGCGCGCTCCCAGGCGCCATCGTTCATGGAATCCTTGGCTTCGGAATAGAGCTTTTGGGCGTTCCAGCCGACGGTTTCGTCGACCTGATCGGGGAGGCCGCAGCCGGCGAGCAGCAGCACGCCGACAAGCGTTAAACTACGCAGGGTGAAATGCGCCATCGAAAACTCATTGGAAGAAGACTGGCTCGATTATAGCCCAGTCGATCCTTCCCATTCCCCCTCGTCCGCGAGCCCTGTTCCTCTGCGCGAATCGATCCCGGACGATTGCGCAGGAATGCGCGTCGACCAGGCCCTTGCCCGGCTTTTCCCCGAGCATTCCCGCAGCCGCCTGCAGTCCTGGCTCAAATCCGGCCGGATCACCATCAACGGCGCCTCGCCCGACTCCAAGACCAAGGTCTGGGGCGGAGAAACCGTAGCGGTAAGCCCCGAGCCCTCCGAGGCGATGCTCGCCGAGCAGGCCGAGGACATCCCGCTGCAGGTGATCTTCGAGGACGACACCGTGATCGTCATCGACAAGCCGGTGGGGTTGGTCGTCCATCCCGGCAGCGGCAACTGGTCCGGCACCCTGCTCAATGCGCTACTGCATCACGGCGCGGGTTTTCGTGATCTGCCCCGGGCGGGCATCGTCCATCGCCTCGACAAGGACACCAGCGGCCTGCTGGTGGTGGCCAAGACCCTCGAAGCTCAGACCGATCTGGTGCGCCAGCTCCAGGCTCGCACCGTCAAGCGCCACTATCTGGCGCTGGTGCACGGCGAGCCGCAGCCTTCCGGCGAGGTCAATGCACCCATCGGCCGCCATCCGGTGCAGCGCACCAAGATGGCCGTCGTGCCCGGTGGCCGTGAGGCGCTCACCCGTTACCGCGTGATCGAACGCTTCGCCCGCGCCACCCTGGTCGAATGCGAGCTCGCCACCGGCCGCACCCATCAGATCCGCGTACACATGGCCCACATCGGCCACCCGCTGGTGGGCGACGCCACCTACGGCAAGGCCAAGAGCGCCGATCCGCGGCTCGACGCCTTTCCGCGTCAGGCGTTGCACGCCTGGCAGCTCGGCCTGATCCACCCCAAAACCGGCGAAGCCTGCCGCTGGCAAACACCGTTGCCGGCGGATTTTGACGGGCTGCTTGAAACCCTGCGCGGGAGCGCCAAGCCGTGAGCGACGCCTGGATCGTGCCCGACTGGCCTGCGCCCGCCCGGGTGCGGGCCCTCTCCACCACCCGCGCTGGCGGCGTGAGCGTGGCGCCTTACGACAGCCTCAACCTCGGCACCCACGTGGGCGACGCTCCGGCGAGCGTGGCCGCCAATCGGGCCCAGGTCCGGCGCATCGTGCCGTCCGAACCCGCGTGGCTCAATCAGGTGCATGGCGCCGCGGTGGTGGATGCCGCCTCGGTGGCCGGCGTGCCGGATGCCGACGCGTCGGTGAGCCGCACGCCCGGCGCCGTGTGCGTGGTGATGACCGCCGACTGCCTGCCGGTGTTGCTGTGCGACCGTGCTGGCACCGTGGTGGGCGCAGCCCACGCAGGCTGGCGCGGCCTGCACGGCGGGGTGATCGAGGCTACGGTTGCGGCCATGCAGGTTGTCCCGGCCGATGTGATCGCCTGGCTCGGCCCGGCCATCGGGCCGTCGGCCTTCGAGGTGGGCGACGAGGTTCGGGCGGCTTTCGTGGCCGCCGACGCCATCGCCGATGCGGCCTTCAAGCCGGCCGGCCAGCCCGGAAAGTGGCTCGCCGACATCTATCTGCTGGCTCGTCAGCGGCTGGCGGCGCTGGGCGTCACGGCGGTTTACGGTGGTGATTGCTGCACGGTTTCCGAGTCGCGGCGCTTCTTCTCCTATCGTCGGGATGGCGTCACCGGACGCATGGGCTCGCTCGTCTGGCTTGCCTGAGCCATTGCCCGCCGTGACTGGCGGTATACTTCGCGGCCCTTTTTGATTCGAATGACCATGACGCCCCTCGCCTGGATTGTCGTAATGAGTTTTGCCGGCGGGCTGCTGAGCGTGGCGGTGGCATCCGTTCTCGCCTTCACGGCCCGACCTACCTGGGTGCCGGTGCTGATCAGCTATGCCATCGGCGCGCTGCTGGGCGCGGCTTTTCTCGAGGTGCTGCCCCACGCCATCGAGGCCGCCGAAAGCCCCGAGAAGGCCGCGATGAACGTGCTGGCCGGGATCATGCTGTTCTTCGTGCTCGAAAAACTGGTGTTGTGGCGCCACTGCCATGACGAAGGCTGCCAGGGGCACGAGCCCCATGACCACCATGGCCACGGCGGCCATGAACACGATCACGGCCGCAGCGGCCTGCTCATCCTGATCGGCGACACCTTCCACAACTTTGTCGACGGTGTGCTGATTGCCGCCGCATTCGTCGAGAGCACGCCCCTCGGGATCGTCACCGCGCTGGCGATCATCGCCCACGAGATTCCGCAGGAAGTCGGCGATTTCGTGATCCTGCTGCACTCCGGCTACAGCAAGACCCGCGCGCTGGTGTTCAACCTGCTGTCGAGCTTGGCCACACTGGTGGGGGGCATCCTGGCCTATGTGGCGCTATCCCACATGCAATCACTGGTGCCGGTGTTTCTCGCGCTGGCCGCCGCGAGTATGATCTACGTCGCGGTAGCCGATCTCATTCCAGGCCTGCACAAACGAACGGAATTGCGCGCCACCGCACAGCAGGTATTATTGATCGCCGCCGGCATTGCCTCGATCGTCCTCGCTCACCCCCTCGCGGAGAGCGCGCTCGGCTGATCTTCGGCGGCGGGCAGGCGTACCAAACAGCCAGAGAAACAGGGAGAGCGGCGCAAGGCCATAGAAGAAAAAAGTCAGCACCCCACCCACGATGGTGGTCTCCGCTGCGGTAGCAAGCAGCGCGACGTAAAGCCAGGCGATAGCAACGATATACATACCCGAATTCTACTCGGCGCGACGAGGCCGGGGTGAAGTGCGGCTTGGTGCGAATGCACCCCGGCAAGCGGGGTGATTCCGCCGGCCTACGATCGGTCGGGCGCGCGTCCGACGACACAACGAGGAGAGCTGGATGTCCGTTACACCCGAGCAGTCTGCCGAAGCGTTGCAAGGCATGTTCAAGTTCGGCCAGTCGATGGCTGCGAATTTTTTCGATTTCCTCTCCAAGCAGGGCGCCGCGTTCCAGCAGGTTGCCCCCGCCCAGGCGCCGCAGCTGCCGCTGCCCGAGGCCGAGGAACTCGCCCGGCTCCAGAAGGAACTCGCCGAATCCCACGCCCGCCTGTGGGCCCACATGTCCCAGGTCAAGCCGGGTGAGCCCGCCGAGCCGCTGGTCAAGCCGCCCGCCGGCGACCGCCGCTTCAACGCGCCCGAGTGGTCGTCCAGCCCGGTCTACGATTACATCCGCCAGGCTTATCTGCTCAACGCCGATTACCTCGCCAAGGTGGCCGACGCGCTGCCGGTGGCCGATGGCCGCACCAAGGCCCGGATGCAGTACCTCACCCGTCAATACATCGACGCGATGGCCCCGTCCAACTTCGCGGCCACCAACCCTGAATTCATCCAGTCGGCGCTCGAGACCAAGGGCGAGAGCATCACCCAGGGCATCAAGAACCTGATCGGCGACATGGAAAAGGGCCGCATCTCGATGACCGACGACTCGGCCTTCGAGATCGGCCGCAACCTGGCCACCACGCCGGGCTCGGTGATCTACGAGAACGAGCTGATCCAGCTCATCCAGTACGCGCCGCTGACCGAACAGGTCTACAAGACGCCGCTGCTGATCGTGCCGCCGTGCATCAACAAGTTCTACATCATGGATCTGCAGCCGGCGAACTCGCTGGTGCGCTTCATCGTGGAGCAGGGCTTCACGGTGTTTCTGGTGTCCTGGAAGAACACCAAGGAATCCGAAGCCCACTTCGGCTGGGACGACTACCTCGAGAAGGGCCCGATCACCGCCCTGCAGGTGGTGCGCGACGTCACCAAGGTGGACAAGCCCAACGTGCTCGGCTTCTGCGTCGGCGGCACCATCCTGTCGTCCTCGCTGGCAGTGCTGCGCGGCAAGGGCGAAGACCCGGCCGAGAGCCTCACGCTGATGACCACGCTGCTCGATTTTTCCGACGCCGGCGAGATCGGCTGTCTGGTGGACGAAGCGTCGGTGGCCGCCCGCGAGGCCTCCATCGGCCGCGGCGGTGTGTTCTCCGGCCGTGAGCTGGCCCAGGTGTTCTCCAGCCTGCGTGCCAACGATCTGATCTGGCAGTACGTGGTCGGCAACTACCTCAAAGGCAAGACGCCCGAGGCCTTCGATCTGCTGTACTGGAACTCCGACAGCACCAACCTCTCCGGCCCGTTCATCGCCTGGTACCTGCGCAACATGTACCTCGAGAACAACCTGCGCGTGCCGGGCAAGCTCGAGATGCTGGGCGTCAAGGTGGACATGGGCAAGGTCGATCTCCCGGCCTACCTGCTGGCCACCCGCGAAGACCATATCGTGCCCTGGACCAGCGCCTACCTGGTGCGCCAGATCCTCGGCGGCGAGACCACCTTCGTGCTGGGCGCCAGCGGCCACATCGCCGGCGCCATCAACCCGGCCTC
>NZ_CALAYQ010000004.1:0-10414 GCF_937894855.1 uncultured Zoogloea sp. | reverse complement strand
ACCCCAACGGGATCTCCACCAGCCTGCCCTTCGACGTGCAGCTGGACATCGTGCGCTCCATCAAGGGCCTCGAAAACTGCCACATCCTGCGCCCCGGCTACGCCATCGAGTACGACTACTTCGACCCGCGCAACCTCAAGTCCAGCCTTGAGACCAAGTCCATCGGCGGGCTGTTCTTTGCCGGCCAGATCAACGGCACCACCGGCTACGAAGAAGCCGCCGCCCAGGGCCTGCTGGCCGGCATCAACGCCGCGCTGCAGGTGAAGGGGCAGGACGCCTGGTGCCCGCGCCGCGACGAGGCGTATCTTGGCGTGCTGGTGGACGACCTCATCACCCGCGGCGTCTCCGAGCCCTACCGGATGTTCACCTCCCGCGCCGAATACCGGCTCAGCCTGCGCGAGGACAACGCGGATCTGCGCCTCACCGAAACCGGCCGCAAGCTGGGCCTGGTGGACGACGAACGCTGGGCCGCCTTCTGCACCAAGCGCGAGGCCATCGAACGCGAGACCGCGCGCCTGCGCGCCACCTGGGCCACGCCGGCCAAGGTGTCGGCCGAAGCTGCCGAAGCCGTGCTCGGCAAATCCATCGAACGCGAATACAGCTACTTCGACCTGCTGCGCCGCCCGGGCGTGAGCTACGCCAGCCTGATGACGCTCCCCGGCGCCCCCGAAGCGCCCGAGGCCGACCCGCAGGTGGTCGAGCAGCTCGAGATCGCCGCCAAGTACCAGGGCTACATCGACCGCCAGCAGGATGAAGTCGCCCGCCAGCTGGATTCGGAGGCCACCCGCCTGCCGCCGGATCTCGACTACACCACCGTGCGCGGCCTGTCGAAGGAAGTCCAGCTGCGCCTCAACCAGCACAAACCCGAGACCATCGGCCAGGCCAGCCGCATCCAGGGCATCACCCCGGCGGCCATCAGCCTGCTGCTGGTGTGGCTGAAGCGCGGCGAACTGGCCCGCGGCCGGGAGCCGAAATCCGCATGAGCACCATCCTCGAAAAAGGCATCGCCGCCCTCGGCCTCGATCTGCCTGCCGACGCGCCGGAAAAGCTCCTCGCCTTCGCCCGCCTGCTCATCAAGTGGAACAAGGTGTACAACCTCACCGCCATCCGCGACGAGGCCCAGGTCGTCACCCACCACTTGCTCGATTCCCTCTCGGTGCTGCCGCACATCGGCGGCATCGACCGGCTGGTGGATGTGGGCTCCGGCGGCGGCCTGCCCGGCGTCGTGCTGGCCATCTGCCGGCCCGACCTGCAGGTGGATTCCGTCGAGACGGTGCAAAAAAAGGCCACCTTCCAGAACCAGGCCAAGATCGAACTCAAGCTCGCCAACTTCCGCGCCCACCACGCGCGCATCGAAGCCTGGCAGCCCCCCTACGCGCCCGACGCCCCGGCCGGCATCATCTCCCGCGCCTTCGCCGATCTGGCCGACTTCGTGAACCTCACCGCCCATCTGGCCGGCCCCGAAACACGCATCCTCGCCATGAAAGGCGTTTATCCCGAGGACGAAATCGCCCGCATTCCGGCCGGTTTCGCGCTGGAACGCAGCGTTCCCCTCGACGTCCCCGGCCTTGGCGCCGAACGCCACCTCCTCATCGTGAAACGTACCTGAACATGGCCCGCATCTTCTGCATCGCCAACCAGAAAGGCGGCGTCGGCAAGACGACCACCTGCGTCAATCTGGCCGCCGGCCTCGCCACCGCCGGCCAGCGCGTGCTGCTCATCGACCTCGACCCCCAGGGCAACGCCACCATGGGCAGCGGCATCGACAAGCGCAGCCTAGGCAAGTCGATCTACCACGTGCTGGTCGGCCTCAGCACCGTCACCGACGCCTGCGTGCGCAGCGAATCCGGCGGCTACGACGTGCTGCCTGCCAATCGCGATCTGGCCGGCGCCGAGGTCGAACTGGTCGCCCTCGACCGCCGCGAGAACCGCCTGCGCGACGCCCTCGCGCTGCACCGCGCCGAGTACGACTTCGTGCTCATCGACTGCCCGCCGTCCCTGTCGCTGCTCACCCTCAACGGGCTGTGCGTGGCCCACGGGGTCATCATCCCCATGCAGTGCGAGTACTACGCCCTCGAAGGCCTGTCCGATCTGGTCAATTCGATCAAGAAGGTCCACGCCAACCTCAACCGCGACCTGTCGATCATCGGCCTGCTGCGGGTGATGTTCGACCCGCGGGTGACGCTGCAGCAGCAGGTCTCGGCCCAGCTCGAAAGCCACTTCGGTGACAAGGTGTTCAAGACCATCGTGCCGCGCAACGTGCGCCTCGCCGAAGCCCCCAGCCACGGCCTGCCCGGCGTGGTGTTCGACCGCAGCGCCAAGGGCGCCCAGGCCTACCTGGCCTTCGCCAAGGAAATGATCGCGCGGATCAAGACTTAACCGACCCCACCATGGCACCTCCCAAACTCAAAGGCCTCGGCCGCGGCCTCGACGCCCTCCTCGCCGCCAACACCGACGACGACGCGAAGAACGAAGGCGAACTCCAGGTGCTGCCCGCCAGCGAACTGTCGCCCGGCAAATACCAGCCCCGCACCCGGATGGACCCGGGCTCGCTGGAAGAACTCGCCGCCTCGATCAAATCCCAGGGCGTGATGCAGCCGATCCTGGTGCGCCCCATCGGCGGCCAGTTCGATTCCGAACGCTACGAGATCATCGCCGGCGAACGCCGCTGGCGCGCCGCCCAGATCGCCGGGCTGGTGAGCGTGCCCTGCCTGGTGCGCGCGATCCCCGACGAGGCCGCGCTGGCCATGTCGCTGATCGAGAACATCCAGCGCGAAGACCTCAACCCCCTCGAAGAAGCCGCCGGCATCCAGCGCCTGATCGAGGAGTTCGGCATGACCCACCAGCAGGCCGCCGACGCCGTCGGGCGCTCACGCCCGGCCGCCTCCAACCTGCTGCGCCTGCTCCAGCTGGCCCCGCCGGTGCAGGAGCTGCTGATGGCCGGCGACATCGACATGGGCCACGCCCGGGCGCTGCTGCCGCTGGACGGCGCTGCGCAGGTCGGCCT
Organism: uncultured Zoogloea sp.; assembly: GCF_937894855.1. Lineage (NCBI taxonomy): Bacteria > Pseudomonadati > Pseudomonadota > Betaproteobacteria > Rhodocyclales > Zoogloeaceae > Zoogloea > uncultured Zoogloea sp. Next base: position 7,407 of record NZ_CALAYQ010000004.1, on the reverse strand, counting down.
CGCCAACCTGATCGCCGCCCGCGGGCTGTCGGTGCGCGAGGCCGAACGCCTCGTGCAGCACGAGCTCAATCCGAAGACGAAGCTCCCCGCACCGGCACCCGACCGGGACATCCTGCGTCTGGAAGAAGAGATCGCCGATCGCCTGGGTGCCACCGTGAAGATCAAGGCCAACAAGAAGGGCGTTGGCGCGGTGACGATCCAGTTCGGCAACCTGGATCAACTCGACGGCCTGCTCGAAAAGCTGCGCTAGCCCCCTGGGGCCTGCGCCCCGGCGGCCTTTCAGGCCTTCATTCGGATTCGCCCGAAACCGCACCCGCCAGCCGTTGCAGCTGGCGGCTCATCGCGCGTTTCTCGGCCTGACGCTTCCCGCCCGTTGACTTGTCATGGGGCCCGGCCTTGCGCTGCAGGGCCGGCACGACCAGCGGGTTGCGGGGCGATTTCGGCACGCCGCCCGGCCCCTTGTCGGGGCCGCGGAAGACCAGCTTCTGGCGGGTACCGAGGGTCCGGTTGGCCATGCTTCAGGCGCGGTGATGGGCGGCTTCGGCCGCCGCCACCTCGGCGAGGGTCGCCGCCTCGGTGAGGCCGGAGATCTCGGCAAAGCACCCGTCCAGCGGGCAGTTACGCCCCGGCGGACATTCGTGCTCTAACGCACACTGGCGTTGGGTCTGGTCGGTCAGGACCATCTCACGAACCGCTTCGCAACGGCTGATGGGGGAATCGATGAAGCTCATGGCGTCCTCCCTTTGGTTAATTTCAGTATAGCCAAAGGGTGCAAAATTTCCTTGCTATCAGCAGGGTTTTATATCCCCGCGCTCAAGGGCTTCAGCGCTGGACGACCGAGGGCTTGAGCTTGAGCGTACCGGCGATCCGCTCGGCGATGGAACGGGCCTCGATGGCCGACGGGAAAGGCCCGACCCGCAGGCGGAACTTGCCCTCGTAAGCCAGCACCGAGACCGATTCCTTCAGCCACTTGAGCTCATGCTCGACGAAGTTCTTGAAGTGCTCGGCTGTCCCGGCGGTACCGAAGGCCCCCAGCTGCAGGAAGACCTCGCTGCCGACCCGCTCGGCCGGACGGCTTGCCGGCACAGGCACGGCGGAAACCGGCGCCGCTGCAGCCACGACAAGCGACTCGGCCACCGGGCGGGCAGGCTCTGCGGCCGCCACGGGCTCGGGCGCGGGGGCCGGACGCTGGGCGACCGCCACCGGCGCCTGGGGGGCCGGCGCCTTTGCGCGGCGGATCGGCGGCACCGGGCGGCCCGGCTGCACAAAAGCCACATCCTCGGGCAGCACCAGGGCGATCTCGACCTGGGCATGGCCCTGGTCGGTGTAGCCCAGCTTGTAGGCCGCGGCGTAGGAGAGGTCGATGATCCGGCCCGGATGGAAGGGCCCGCGATCGTTCACCCGCACCACCGCCGAGCGGCCGTTGGCCAGGTTGGTCACCCGCACATAGCTGGGGATCGGCAGGCTCGGATGCGCCGCGGTCATCGCGTACATGTCGTAGGTGTCGCCGCTGGACGTCTTGCGGCCGTGGAACATCTTGCCGTACCAGCTGGCGACGCCCTTTTCGAGGGTCAGGCCGGCGCCCGGCGCGATCGAGCCCTTGAGGGAGTAATCGCTTTTCTCGACGACAGGCGCCGCAGCGGCTTCTTCGGACTCGGCGGCCTGGGCGTCGACGGGCAGGCGATCATTCTTGAACACGCCGTCGGCAAAATGGAAGCGGGCGCCGGGCTTGAGGCCGGTGAGGGCCGCGGCATCGCTAGTGGAGCTTGCAGACGCGACGGCAGGCGCACCCACGGCGGGGGCGGACAACACGAGGGCGCTACAAAAGAGCACCGGCAGCAGGCCGGCGCGACGGGAGATCGCTACAGGGGGCATGACACGTATTCCTGTTCGGGCGTGCGCCAGGGCGCACGCGGGTTCAGGCACCTACCCGACGCCGGTGACGCTGGATGCTCATGAGCATCCCGACACCAAGACAAAGGGTAACGAGTGCAGTGCCACCGTAACTGACAAAGGGCAACGGAACGCCCACCACGGGGAGGATTCCGCTCACCATCCCCATGTTCACTAACGCGTAGGTGAAGAAGATCAGCGTGAGCGCGCCAGCGAGGAGGCGCGAGAACAGGGTCGGGGCACCTGCGGCTATAAACAAACCGCGAAAAATCAGACAGATATAGAGTAACACCAGGATCACGGCGCCGGCAAGCCCGAATTCCTCGGTGAGCACCGCGAAGATGAAGTCGGTATGTCGCTCGGGCAGGAAGTCCAGGTGGGTCTGGGTGCCGTGGCCCCAGCCCTTGCCGAGCACCCCGCCGGAGCCGATGGCGATGGTGGACTGGATGATGTGGAAGCCCTTGCCGAGGGGATCGGAGGTCGGATCAAGCAGGGTGCACACCCGGTGCTTCTGGTATTCGCGCATCCCGGGCCATTCGACACCCGGCTGGCAGATGGTGTCGCCCATCACCACGATGGCGGCGATGCCGGCGATGCCTACGACGGCCACCGGCAGGATCAGCCGCCAGGTGAGCCCCGCAAAGAACAGCACGTAGAAGCCCGCCGCCGCCACCAGCACCGCGGTGCCCAGGTCGGGCTGCTTGGCGATCAGCCCCACTGGCACCAGCAGCAGGGCGGCGGCGATGAAAAAATCGCGCACCCGCAGCGCCCCCTCACGCAGCTGGAAATACCAGGCGAGCATCAGCGGCATGGAGATCTTCATCAGCTCGGACGGCTGGATGCGCGCCACACCGATGTTGAGCCAGCGCCGGGCACCCTTCGAGACGTCGCCGAACAACGCCACCCCGATGAGCAACAACACCCCCAGCACGTAGAGCGGCAGCGCGATGCTCATCATCCGCTGGGGCGGGATGCTGGCGGCGATCCACATCACCACGAAGGCCACACCGACGTTGAGCGCCAGGGTGTCAAGGCGCTCCGGCGAGGCGCTGACCATCACCACCGTCGCAAAACCCAGAATGAGCACCACGATGGTGAGGAGCGCACCATCGAGGGGTGCCATCAGATAGCCCGGCCACTTGCGGGGGTCGAAGCGGGAATCAATCACCGGCGTTGTCTCCCGTCGTTCCCTCGGCGCCCGGGTATTCCGGCGCGATGCCGGCCGGCAGCTTGCCGAGGAGGTAGTAATCGAGCACCTGACGGGCGATCGGGGCGGCGGATTCGGCACCGAAGCCGCCGTTTTCCACCAGCACCGCGAGGGCGATGGTGGGCTTGTCGGCCGGGGCGAAAGCGATGAAGAGGGCGTGGTCGCGCAGACGCTCGGCGATCCGTGCGTTGTACTTGGCGCCTTTCAGGGAGAACACCTGGGCCGTGCCGGTCTTGCCGGCCGCCTGGTAGGGGGCGCCGGCGAAGGCGCGGGTGCCGGTGCCCTCGCGGTTCACCCCGACCATCGCCCGGCGGATGGTGTCCAGGTGGTCCTGGCGGATCGGGATGGTCTTGATCGGCTGGGGCTCGATCATCCGGCGCGAGCCGTCCTTGGCGCTCTCGATGTACTTGACCAGGTGGGGCTTGAACATCACCCCGCCCGCCGCCACCGTGGCCGTGGCGTGCGCCAGCTGCAGCATGGTGTAGGCGTTGTAGCCCTGGCCGATGCCGATGGAGATCGTCTCGCCGCCGAACCACTTCTGCTGCTCGGGCTTCTTGAAGCGGCGCTTCTTCCACTCGGGCGAAGGCAGCACGCCGGAGCTTTCGCCCTCGATGTCGATGCCGGTGCGGCTGCCAAAGCCAAACTGGGCCATCTGCGCGGCGATCAGGTCGATCCCCATGTCGTTGGCCAGCTTGTAGTAATAGGTGTCGCAGGAGTGCACGATGGACTTGTACATGTCCACCACCCCGTGGCCGCCCGCCTTGTCATCGCGGAAGTGGTGGCCGCCAAAGTCGAAGTAGCCCGGATCGGAGATCGCCTGACCAGGGGTGCGCTTGCCGCTCATCAGCGCAGCCAGCGCCATGAAGGGCTTGAAGGTGGAGCCCGGCGGGTAGGCGCCGTTGAGGGCGCGGTTCACCATCGGGTGGTCGGGCGAGTTGTTGAGCTCGTCCCAGTCCTGCGGGGCGATGCCGTCCACGAACAGGTTGGGGTCGAAAGTCGGCACCGACACCAGCGCCAGCACGCCACCCGTGCCCGGCTCGATGGCCACCAGCGCGCCGCGGCGGTTGCCGAAGGCCTTCTCGACGACTTCCTGCAGCTTCAGATCGACGGTGAGCACCAGGTTGTTGCCCGGCGTGGCCGGCGTGCGCCGCAGGGCCCGCACCGCGCGGCCGCCGGAATCCACCTCGACCTCCTCGTAGCCGGTCTGGCCGTGGAGTTCGCGCTCGTAGCTCTTCTCGAGCCCGGCCTTGCCGATGTGGTCGGTGCCGCGGTAGTTGGCGGAGTCGTCGTTTTCTTCGATGCGTTCGAGATCGCGGTCGTTGATCCGCCCGATGTAGCCGATGATGTGCGAGCCGAAGGCCCCCATCGGGTAGTCGCGGAACAGCCGTGCCTTGAGCTCGACGCCCGGGAAGCGGTAGCGCTGGGCGATGAAGCGGGCGACTTCCTCGTCGGTGAGGCGGTTGCGGATCGGCAGCGACTCGAAGCTCTTGGATTCGTCCATCAGCTTCTTGAGGCGCTTGCGGTCCTTGGGCTGGATGTCGACGAGTTTGGAGAGCGCCTCGATGGTCTGCTCCAGATCCGCCACCCGCGACGGGGTGATTTCGAGCGTATAGGCCGAGTAGTTGCGGGCCAGCACGGTGCCGTTGCGGTCTACGATGAGGCCGCGGTTGGGCACGATGGGGACCAGCGAGATCCGGTTGTCTTCGGCGCGGGTGGAGTAGTAGTCGTAGCGCACCACCTGCAGGTAAAAGAAGCGCGCGGCCAGCAGCCCGAAACACACAAGCGCCACCGCGCCGGCCACCGCCAGGCGGGCGCGGAAACGGCCGAGCTCCTGCTCAGGCGTGCGGATCGAGGTCATCGGGCAGCCCCCACGACCACGACGCAGGCGCGCCCAGCGGCAGGCATGAGCGAATCCTTGCCCTTCACGCCCCGGCCCTCACTAGATCGGCCGATTCTCATCCCGCTCCATCGGCTGGTACTGGGGCAGCAGCAGCACGTAGTGCAGGGGAATCCACAGCAGGGCGGCCACGAAGCAGCCGAAGAACATCCACCAGCCGGGGAACTCGGCCCCGGCGATCAGGCGCACGACCACCATCACCACCTGCGACATGAACAGCAGCGGCAGCACGTGGAGCGCCTGCTCGACCGGCGTGAACCACAGCACCCGGCGCGACAGCTCGTTGGCCGCATAGGCCAGCAGCACGTAGGAAAACGCATGTTGCCCCATCGCCGCGCCGACGCCGATGTCGGTGAGCAGGCCAAACACGAAGCCGGCGCCGATGCCGATCTTGAGCGGCTCGCGCACGCACCAGAAGGCCAGCACCAGGGCCACAAAGTCGGGCACCGCGGGCAGATGGCCGGTGGGGATGTAGTTGAGGAACAGCGCGATGAAGAGGGTCAGATACACAAACCACATCTTCACCGGGAGCAGGATGCGGCTCGAACGGTTGGTCGGTTGCATGGCTTACTCCTTTGCCGCCTTGGCCTTGCGACCCTTGCCGCCCTTGCCCTTGTTGATGACTTCGGGCTCCGGCGGGCGGGGCGGCAGGCTTTCGCGATGGCCCAGCACCAGCACATGGCTGAACTGCTCGACACCCGCGGCGGGCAGACAGGGGATGCGGGCGAAGGTCTGGGCCTGATCGCGCTCGACCCGCGCCACCGTCGCCACCGGCAGACCCGCCAGGAAGACGCCATCGAGCCCCGAGGTGACGACCTTGTCGCCGGGCTGGATGTCGGCGTTGGCGGCCAGGTAGCGCAGCTCCATCAGACCGTTGCCCGAACCGAACAGCACCGCCCGCAAACCGCTGCGCACGATGATCACCGGGATCGCCTGATCCTTGTCGGTGAGGAGCGTGAGTTCGGACTGCATCGGAAAGACCCGGGTGATCTGGCCGATCACGCCGACATCATCCACCACTGCCTGACCCGGTTCGACACCCGCCTGGGCGCCCTTGTCGAGGATCACCTTCCGGGAGAACGGATCCTTGGCCGTGTACATGATCTCGGCCACCACGGATTTCACCGGCTGGCGCTCGCGGGCGTCGAGCAGGGCGCGCAGGTGGCGGTTCTCCTGCTCGATCTGGTCGAGGCGCAGCAGGCGCTCGGCGCCCTGGAGCTGCTTGCTCTTGAGCTCCTTGTTCTCGATCTGCAGGCGCACCAGCGAGGCGAAGTAGTTGGAGGCGTTGCGCACGAAATCCGCCGGCGTGGCGGCCGCCATCTGCAGCGGATAGGCGAGCACAGACAGGCCCTGGCGGAAGGCGTCGAGGTAGCGCAGGTTGAGGTCGGAGACCAGCAGCGCCAGCGAGACGGTCACGAAGAACACGAGCTTGGCCAGCGGCGCAGGCCCGCGTTTGAAGAAGGGAGGAGGCGAATGGCCGACCATCGAGGGATGTTCAGGTGGCGCGGTAAACGGCTGCGCCCGGGACAAGCCCGGGTCGCTGACGCACGCGGAGGAACGTGAGGTTCACCGCGGGCGCCCTGTCGCAGCCGACGCGTCTTACTCGCTGGTGAAGATGGAGCCGAGCTGGTCCATCTTTTCGAGGGCCATGCCGGAACCACGGACCACGCAGGTCAGCGGGTCGTCGGCGACGATCACCGGCAGGCCGGTTTCTTCCATCAGCAGACGGTCGAGGTCGCGCAGCAGCGCGCCGCCGCCGGTGAGGACCATACCGCGCTCGGCGATGTCGGCGCCCAGTTCGGGCGGGGTCTGCTCAAGGGCGATCTTGACCGCGGAGACGATCTGGTTGAGGGGCTCGGTGAGGGCTTCGAGGATCTCGTTGGACGAGATGGTGAAGGCGCGGGGGATGCCTTCGGCCAGGTTGCGGCCCTTGACTTCCATCTCCTTGACCTCGGAACCCGGGAAGGCCGAGCCGATTTCCTTCTTGATGGATTCGGCGGTGGTTTCGCCGATCAGCATGCCGTAGTTGCGGCGGATGTAATTGACGATGGCTTCGTCGAACTTGTCGCCGCCGACGCGGATCGAGCCGGCATACACCATGCCGCCCAGGGAGATCACGCCCACTTCGGTGGTGCCGCCGCCGATATCGACGACCATCGAGCCGGTCGCGTCGGCCACCGGCATGCCGGCACCGATCGCCGCGGCCATCGGCTCTTCGATCAGGTAAACGTTGCTGGCACCGGCGCCGAGGGCAGATTCGCGGATCGCGCGGCGCTCGACCTGGGTCGAACCACAGGGCACGCAGATGATGATGCGCGGGCTGGGCGAGAACAGGCGGGTGTCGTGAACCTTCTTGATGAACTGCTTGAGCATCTGCTCGGTCACGGTGAAGTCGGCGATCACGCCGTCC
>NZ_CALAYQ010000003.1:0-10413 GCF_937894855.1 uncultured Zoogloea sp. | reverse complement strand
CTCGAACGGTGAATGATCCACCTATCGAGGTGTCCGTGGAAATTAGACCACTACACCCCAATACCCACGACCCACTTCCCATTACCCACTCCCTACTTCCTAAGTCGCCCATATTCGCGGCACCGCCGCATCGCGGCCAGCGAGCACCGGGCGGAGCACCGACCACAGGGCGACGAACCACGCCCGGGCGGGCTCGGCGGCGGGGCCGAGATAGCGGGCCACCAGCAGGCCGGGCAGGCGCGTCACGCCGCCCTCGCCCACCGCCGGCTGCACGGCGCGGCAGGCTTCGAGGAGCGCGCTGTCGATGCCTTCGGCGGCCACCAGCAGGGTGCCGGTGACCGGCTGGCCGCGCAGGCCCACCGGCGAATCCAGCAGGCGCGAGCCCCCTTCGATGCGGCCTTGTTCGTGCCACAGCAGCCGGCCGTCGCGCTCGATGCGCGAGGCGATGGCGAGGCTGCCGGCGGTAAAGCGTTCGCCCGAAGCGGTTCGGCCCAGGCACAGGATGTCGAGGCCCATGAACACGGCGTTGCCGGCGAGGCGCACGGTGGTGTCGGCCCGGCCGCGCACCCGGTCGAAGACGATCGCCTCCTGGGGCAGCCATTCGAGCATCCCACCTGCGCCGACGCTGAAATCCAGCGTCTGGCGGGCGAGCTGGGTGCCGTCGGGCTGGCGGCTGCGATACCACTTGCCGGCCCCGGGCGTGGTGACCAACGCCCGGGCGCCCTCACCCACGTCGATTGCGAGCGTGAGCTCGTCGCCCCCGGCGATGCCGGCGGGCGGGTGCAGCACCAGCGCGTGGCACACCTCCGGGCCTTCCGGGTAGAGGGCCTTCTGCACGCGCAGCGGGCCTTGGTGGAGGCGATGCACCAATACGGTGCAATCAGCGCCACGAGCCTGAAAGCCGAGCTCCAGGCGCGCGCACCAATTTCGGGCGTAAGTATCTGGCAAATCAGCGGTCTCTCCGGACCGCACCCCAGCAGGGGAAGAAATCATCTCCAGCATGGCACACCAGCGAGCAAGACCCATGCCGGCAAACGGCAGGAGACGAGACGCCACCCGGACATGCCAAGGCACTTTCCAATCAAGCCCATTTGGATATAATGACAAAAAATTTTACGTGTATATGTTTACATACCATGAAAAACATCCACTATCATCTTGTAGCTGCACTCCTTGCCTCATCCATGCTGACCGCCTGCCAGACAACCGACGTTCGCGAGATCCCCATGAAGATCGCGGGCGGCGAGACGGTCAAGGTCAAGGCCGGCCCGCGCGGCCCAAAGCCCGCCGAAGACGCCCGCATCAAGATTACCGGAGCCGCAATCCTCATCGCACCTCCCGATGAAATCGGTGACACCCCGTCCCTGCTGTGGTCATTCAGCCTGCAGGCCAAGACCAGGGATGAGATTACCCGCATCACTGTCGAGAACGTCTTTCCGACCGATCCTGCCGCAATACTCGTGGACGACAGCGCGCCCAGTCTACGTGACGGCATGTGGATCAATAGCTGGAACAATGGCGATCCGATGGGCAAGCAGAATGGCTGGCTCCAGCAAAAGGGGCTCGCACCCTTCGTGTTCCGATTCACCGTCCACTTCAAGGACGGCACCCACTCCGTACTCCACCAGCTCGCCACCTTTGGAGATGACGACAAACGCTTCTTCCTGAACGCCGCACGGCAGACAAGCGAACGCTACATCATCCGAGGCGGCAAGTAACGCAGCCCCGTCCATCACACCGACAGCATCTCCCGCACCCGGTTGGCGTCCATGTCGGCGCCGGTGCCGCGGCTGATGATCTCGCCGCGCTCCATCAGCAGGTAGTGGTCGGCGAGCGAGCGGGCGAAGTCGTAGTACTGCTCCACCAGCAGGATGGCCATTTCTCCGGTTTCGGCCAGGGCGCGGATGGCACGCTCGATGTCCTTGATGATGGACGGCTGGATGCCTTCGGTGGGCTCGTCGAGGATCAGCAGCTTGGGCCCGGGGGCGAGCGCGCGGCCGATGGCGAGCTGTTGCTGCTGTCCGCCCGAAAGATCGCCGCCGCGGCGCTTCATCATCTGCTTGAGCACCGGGAACATCTCGAAGATGCGGGTGGGTACCTGGCTGCTGGCCGGGCGGGTGGCGAGGCCCATCTGGAGGTTCTCCTCCACCGTGAGGCGCGGGAAGATCTCGCGGCCCTGGGGCACGTAGCCGATGCCGGCGCGCACGCGGTTGTAGCTGGCGGCCTTGGTGATGTCGTGTCCATCCAGTGCAATGCTGCCGGTGGCCGAGGGGACGAGGCCCATGAGCGTCTTGAGCAGGGTCGTCTTGCCGACGCCGTTGCGCCCGAGCAGCGTGGTCACCTTGCCCATCGGCACCTCGAAGCTGAGGTCGCGCAGGATGTGGGAACCGCCGTAGTACTGGTTGAGGTTGGTGACGGTAAGCATGGGGGTCTCCAGGGGAAGGCCGGAAGTGGGAAGTAGAAAGTGGGGAGTGGGCGGTGTTTGCTGGACGCTCGGTGGGGCAATCAGGCTGGGGCGGGCACTGCACGTCCCATTTCCCCTTACCCATTACCTATTCCCCATTACCGCCCCAGATACACGTCAATCACCCGCGGGTCAGCCTGCACGGTGGCGAGGTCGCCTTCGGCGAGCACCGAGCCTTCGCACAGCACCGTGACCTTGCCGCCCAGGGCCTCGACGAAGGCCATGTCGTGCTCGACGACCATCAGCGAGTGCTTGCCCTTGAGGCTGACGAACAGCTCGGCGGTGCGCTCGGTCTCGTCGTCGGTCATGCCGGCCACAGGTTCGTCCAGAAGCAGCAGCTTCGGGTCCTGCACCAGCAGCATGCCGATCTCCAGCCACTGCTTCTGCCCGTGGGAGAGCAGCCCGGCGGGCCGGTCGGCCTGGTCGGCCAGGCGGATCTGCCGGAGGGTGTCGGCGATCTTGTCCAGGTCGTCGCCAAACAGCCGGGCGAAGAGGCTCTTCTTGACGCGCTTGTCGGTCTTCAGGGCCAGCTCCAGGTTCTCGAACACCGTGTGGTGCTCGAAGATCGTCGGCTTCTGGAACTTGCGGCCGATGCCGGCGTGGGCGATCTGTGGCTCGGTCATCCGGGTCAGGTCAATCGTCTGGCCGAAGAAGGCCTTGCCTGCGTCGGGCCGGGTCTTGCCGGTGATGACGTCCATCATCGTGGTCTTGCCGGCGCCGTTGGGGCCGATGATGCAGCGCAGCTCGCCGGCGTCGATCTGCAGCGACAGCGCGTTGAGGGCGCGGAAGCCGTCGAAGCTCACGGTGATGTCGTCCAGATACAGGATGACGTTGTGCGAGAGGTCCAGCTCGCCGGGCTTGAGGACGTGGCCGGTGCTGGCCTCGCCGTCCCAGTGTTCCTGCTGGCCGTCGGCGGGGGCGTTGCGGGAGATGGAGGATTCGACTCTCATGCGGAAGCTCCTTTGGCGGCACCGGCGGGCAGCTCGGCGGCGGGGGTGTCGGCGCTGCGGGCAGCCGGCGCGGCGGGGGTTTCAGCCTTGGCAGGGGCGGCGGCCTTCGCCTCGCGGCGGGTCAGCTTCGCCCACAGGCCCACCACGCCCTGGGGCAGGTAGAGGGTGACGAGGATGAACAGCAGGCCCAGGAAGAACAGCCAGTATTCCGGGAAGCTGGTGGTGAACCAGCTCTTCGACAGATTGACGATGGCCGCCCCGAACACCGGCCCGATCAGCGTGCCGCGCCCGCCCACCGCCACCCAGATGGCGATCTCGATGGAATTGGCGACGGACATCTCCGACGGGTTGATGATGCCCACCTGGGGCACGTAGAGCGCACCGGCCAGGCCGCACAGCATCGCCGACAGCGTCCAGATGAACAGCTTGTAGTGCAGCGGGTTGTACCCGATGAACATCACCCGGCTCTCGGCGTCGCGGATGGCGGTGAGCACCTTGCCGAACTTCGAGGCGATGAGCACCCGGCCGAGGATCAGCGTGCCCAGCAAGAGCGCCACCGACAGGCCGAACAGCACCAGCCGCGTCTCGGGGGCGGTGATCGAATAGCCCAGGATGCGCTTGAAGTCGGTGAAGCCGTTGTTGCCGCCAAAGCCCGTCTCGTTGCGGAAGAAAAACAGCATCGCAGCGTAGGTGAGGGCCTGGGTAATGATCGAGAAATACACGCCCTTGATCCGCGAGCGGAAGGCGAAGTAGCCGAAGATCCAGGCGATCACGCCGGGCACCGCCACCGCCAGGAAGAGCGCCCACAGGAAGTGGTCCGAACCCGTCCAGTACCAGGGCAGCTCCTTCCAGTCGAGGAACACCATGAAGTCCGGCAGGTCGCTCTGGTAGCTGCCTTCGCGGCCGATCTGGCGCATCAGGTACATCCCGAAGCTGTAGCCGCCGAGCGCGAAGAACAGCCCGTGACCAAGGCTGAGGATGCCGCCGTAGCCCCAGATCAGGTCCATCGCCACGGCCACCACGGCGTAGCACAGGATCTTGCCGATCAGGGTGATGGCGTAGGTGGACACATGCAGCGGATGGCTCTCGGGCAGCATCAGGTGGGCCATGGGCACCAGCACCCAGGCCACCAGCGCGGCGATCGCCACCGCCAGCCAGCCCTTGGGGCCGAGTCCGGCGACGAGTTTGATGGTTGCAGGCGTGCGCATGTCGCCCTCCTCAGTTTTCTACGAAGCGGCCCTTGAGGGCGAACAAGCCCTGCGGACGCTTCTGGATGAAGATGATGATGAAGACCAGCACCAGGATCTTGGCGATCACCGCGCCAGCCCAGCCTTCGAGGAACTTGCTCACCACGCCGAGCCCCAGCGCCGCCCACACCGCGCCGGCCAGCTGGCCGACGCCGCCGAGCACGACGACCATGAAGGAATCGACGATGTAGCCGGTGCCCATGTCCGGGCCGACATTGGCGATCTGCGACAGGGCCACGCCGCCCAGCCCGGCGATGCCGGAGCCGATGCCGAAAGCCAGAGTGTCGATGCGCGCGGTGGGCACGCCCACGCAGCCGGCCATCGGGCGGTTCTGGGTCACGGCGCGGACGAACATCCCCAGGCGGGTCTTGTTCATCATCAGCCACACCAGCAGCAGCACGAAGCCCGAGAAGGCCACGATCACCAGCCGGTTCCACGGCAGGGAGAGGTTCTCGGCGATCTGCACGCCGCCGGACATCCACACCGGGTTGGCCACTTCCACGTTCTGGGCGCCAAAGAGCAGGCGCGCGGCCTGGATCAGCACCAGCGACAGGCCCCAAGTGGCGAGCAGGGTTTCCAGCGGGCGGCCGTAGAGATGGCGGATCACCGTGCGCTCCATGGCCATGCCCACCAGCGCGGCCACGAAGAAGGCCACCGGCACCGCGGCAACCAGGTAGTAATCGACGAAATCCGGAAAGCTGGCGCGGAACAGGGTCTGCATGGCGTAGGCCGAGTAGGCGCCAATCATCAGCAGCTCGCCGTGGGCCATGTTGATGACGCCCATCACCCCGTAGGTGATCGCCAGGCCCAGGGCCGCCAGCAGCAGGATCGAGCCCAGCGACACGCCGGTGAAGATCTGGCCGGCGGTCTCGCTCCAGGCGAGGCGACCTTCGATGGACTTGATCGCCGTCTGGGCGGCGTAGCGCACCTTGTCGTCAGTCTCCAGGTAGGCGTCGCCCTGCTTCTCGATGAGGGGCAGAAGCAGCGCCTTCACCGCCGGGCTGGACGATTCGCCCAGGGTCTGCACCGCGGCCAGACGCACCGAGGCGTCGGGGCTGGTGAGGCGGGCCTGGGCGTGGAGCTGGGCGAGGATAGTCTTGATCTCGCCGTCGGCTTCCGCCTTCACGGCTTTGTCGAGGATGGGCAGCAGCGCGGCGCCGTCGCCCATGTCGGCCAGCAGCAGCTTCGCTGCGGCGAGGCGTTCGGTGCGATCGGCCGAGAACAGGCGCAACGCCGCGAGGGCGCCATCCACCTGCTGGCGCAGGGCGTTGTTGAGGCCGATGGATTCGGGGTTGGCCGGGGCCGGCTTGATCGCCGCGCCACTGGCGGCATCCAGCACCTGCCCGCCGGCGGTAATGACGACCCGACCGCCGGCCACCGCCAGGGCGTCGTCGGCGAGGGCCTTGAGCACCCGCTCGGCGTCCGCGTCTCCGGTGGCGGCAAGGCCGGTGATGGCGGCCTGCTTGGCGTCGAAGTCATCCGACGCCAGGCCCTTCAGCGCCGCGGGGTCGAGATCGGCGCGGGCGCCCGTGGCGCACAGGCCGAGCACCAGCCCGAGGGAAAGGAGGAAACGTCTCATGGGAACCTTCCTTGTAGGTCGGGCCGAGGCCCGACAACGATGGACATTGATCTGCGCAAGGGCATCGGGCGTGCGCCCGACCTACAGGGTCCGACCAAATTGAAGCTGCAAAAAAGGCCGGCTCCGGGCGCGGAGCCCTTCACCGGCCCGTGCGTCGCGCGTGCTTAGAGCTTTTGCTTGCTTTCGTTACCCGGGATGAACGGGCTCCACGGCTGGGCGCGGATCGGGCCCTTGGTCTTCCAGACGGTGTTGAACTGGCCATCCGCCTTGATCTCGCCGATGAAGACCGGCTTGTGCAGGTGATGGTTGGTCTCGTCCATCTTGAGGGTGAAGCCCGACGGCGCGTTGAAGGTCTGGCCGGCCATCGCGGCGATCACCTTGTCGGTGTCGGTGCTCTTGGCCTTCTCGACCGCCTGCGCCCACATGTGGATGCCCACGTAGGTGGCTTCCATCGGGTCGTTGGTGACCACGGTGTCGGCCTTGGGCAGCTTGGCCTTCTTGGCCCAGTCGCGGTACATCTTGATGAACTTGTCGTTCTCGGGGTTCTTCACCGACATGAAGTAGTTCCACGCGGCCAGGTGGCCCACCAGCGGCTTGGCATCGACGCCGCGCAGCTCCTCTTCACCCACCGAGAAGGCCACCACCGGCACGTCCTTGGCCTTCAGGCCGGCGTTGCCCAGTTCCTTGTAGAAAGGCACGTTGGAGTCGCCGTTGATCGTCGAGATCACCGCCGTCTTCTTGCCCTCGGCGGCGAACTTCTTGATCTTGGCGATGATGGTCTGGTAATCCGAATGGCCGAAGGGGGTGTATTCCTCCATGATGTCGGCCTCGGCCACGCCCTTGCTCTTCAGGAAGGCGCGCAGGATCTTGTTGGTGGTGCGCGGGTACACATAATCGGTGCCCAGCAGCACGAAGCGCTTGGCCGAACCGCCTTCCTTGCTCATCAGGTATTCCACCGCCGGGATCGCCTGCTGGTTGGGCGCAGCGCCGGTGTAGAAGACGTTCTTCTCGAGCTCTTCACCCTCGTACTGCACCGGGTAGAACAGCAGGCCGTTGAGCTCCTTGTAGACCGGCAGCACCGACTTGCGGGACACCGAGGTCCAGCAGCCGAAGGTCACCGCCACCTTGTCCTGCGAAAGCAGCTGGCGGGCCTTCTCGGCAAACTTCGGCCAGTCGGAGGCCGGGTCCACCACCACCGGCTCGAGCTTCTTGCCGAGCACGCCGCCCTTGGCGTTGATCTCGTCGATGGTCATCAGCGCGGTTTCCTTCAGCGCCGTCTCGGAGATGGCCATCGTGCCCGACAGGGAGTGGAGAATCCCCACCTTGATGGTGTCGGCGGCGTAGGCCGTGGAAGACATGGCGCCGATGGCGGCGATGGAGGCGGAGAGAACAGCGGCCTTGATGAAGCTACGGCGGTTTTGCATCTTGGGCTCCTTGCGTGGTTGGCGGGATTTCATGCGGTGCAGCAATGGAGTGCAGGTTACGGAGCCCGCCCTTTTGCCGAAATACGCAGGATTGCGTAGGTGGGCAGGTGGGCTAGAATTCGGCACGGCCGCAAACCCGCGGCCCCTCCCCCGAAAGCCATGTCCAGCCCCGCCCCTTCCGAACTTGAACGCCTGCTCCGGGGTGTCGAAATCCCCCCCTGCCCGGCCATCCTGACCCGGCTGCAAAAGGAGATCGCGTCTCCCAACGCCTCCCTGTCCACCGTTGGCACCCTCATCAGCAGCGATGTGGCCCTCGCCGGATCGGTGCTGAAGGTCGCCAACTCTGCCGCCTTCGGCCTCAGCCGCAAGGTCACCACCATCCAGCAGGCCCTGCCGGTGCTCGGCATGCGCACCCTTGGCAACCTGGTGGCCGGCGTCGCCCTGCGCAACGCCCTCGGCAGCCACCAGCGCCTCGACCGCTTCTGGGATTCCACCCTGCGCATCGCCCACCTGTGCGGACGCCTCACCAAGGAATTCCGCGGCGTGCCAGCCGACACCGCCTGCAACTTCGGGCTGTTCCACGATTGCGGCATCGGTGTGCTGATGGGCCGCATCCCCGATTACCGGGACACCCTCCAGCTAGCCAACATCACCTACGACCGCCCCTTCACCGCCGTCGAAGAAGAACGCCACGCCACCCACCACGCCGCCATCGGCTACCTGCTGTGCCGCAGCTGGGGCCTGCCCGACGAGATCAGCACCGCCACCCTGCTCCACCACGACATGAGCGTCTTCGAGCCCGGCGCCGACGCCACCGCCGCCAAGACCCGCACCCTGATCGCCCTGGCCACCCTGTCGGCCTGCTTCGTCGGCAGCTTCCTGCGCATGAACGAGGATTCCATCTGGCAGCGCGGCCGCACGCCGGTGATGGCCCACCTGGGCATCGACGACAGCGATTTCTTCGACCTGCGCGAGATGGCCTTCGAAACCCTCGAGCACATGGACAGCCCCGTCTGATCCAACGCCCCGCCTGAGCCCCCCGCCATGTTTGCCACCTCCCGCCCGATCTACCCCGTCGCCGGCATCCGCGCCGTCGAAGCGCTGGCCATTCCCGGCGCCGTTCCGCCCCTGATGGAGCGTGCCGGCGAGGCCGCCGCCCGCCTCGCCCTGCGCCTCGTCCAGGGCCCGGCCCGGGTGCTGGTGGCCTGCGGGCCGGGCAACAACGGCGGCGACGGCTTCGTGGTCGCACGGCACCTGCACTGCGCCGGTCTGGCGGTGAGCGTGGCCTTTGCCGGTGATCCCTGTCGTCTGCCCGACGACGCCCGCGCCGCCCACGCCGCGTGGATCGCCGCTGGCGGCCTCACCGTTCCCGATCTGCCCGCACCGCCGGACGAAGGCTGGGCACTGGTGGTGGACGCCCTCTTCGGCATCGGCCTGCAACGCCCGCTGGAAGGCCGCTACGCCGCCTGGATCAACACCCTCAACGCCCAGCCCTGCCCGCGCCTCGCCATCGACATCCCCAGCGGCCTCGACGCCGACACCGGCCGCCGCCTGGGCCCCTGCTTCGAGGCCAGCCACACGATCACCTTCATCGCCCTCAAGCCCGGCCTGCTGACCCTCGACGGCCCCGACCACTGCGGCGAGGTGCACCTCGACACCATCGACGTGGACGCCGAAAGCCTCGCCCCCACCCCGGGGCGCGAGATCACCCCAGCCCTCTTCGCCGCCCGGCTCAACCCCCGCCGCGCCAACAGCCACAAGGGCAGCTACGGCGACGCCGCGCTGGTGGGCGGCGCGCCGGGCATGGTCGGTGCCGCGCTGCTGGCCGGCCGCGCCGCCATCCATCTGGGCGCCGGCCGGGTGCTGCTGGGCCTGCTTGATCCGGCCGCGCTACCGGTGGACATCCTGCGTCCCGAGCTGATGTTCCGCGCCGCCGCCGAGCTCCTCACCGATCCCGCCATGAGCGCCGTGGCCGTCGGACCCGGCCTCGGCCAATCGGAGGCCGCCCACGCCCTCGTCGCCACGGCCATCGGCCTCGACAAGCCCCTGGTGCTCGACGCCGACGCCCTCAACCTCGTTGCCGCCGATCCAGCCCTGCAGCGCGCCCTCGCCAACCGCAGCGCGCCGACGCTGTTCACCCCCCACCCCGCCGAAGCCGCCCGCCTGCTCGGCTGCAGCACGCCGGATGTCCAGCGCGATCGCATCGCCGCCGCCATAGCCATCGCCCGCCAGCTAGGCGCCTGGGTCGTGCTCAAGGGCTGCGGCAGCATCGTCGCCAGCCCGCAGGGCGCCTGGTGGATCAACACCAGCGGCAACCCGGCCATGGCCACCGCCGGCATGGGCGACGTGCTCACCGGCCTCGTCACCGCCCTCCTCGCCCGCGGCTGGCCCGCCGGCGACGCGCTGCTCGCTGCGGCGCACCTCCACGGCGCCGCCGCCGACGAGTTCTGCACCACCCACGCCATCGACAGCGGCCTCCTCGCCGACGAAGTCGCCCCGGCCGCGCGGGCGTGCTTCAACAACTGGATCCGTGCATCGGGCGCCGGAGCCCATTGATTCCGCGCGTTCGTTTCAATTGAAACTATTTTTGTGTTATTTAAAACACACCAACGGAATTTTCGCCACAGATCGAACAAAGTTCAAAAAAGGCCTTGACGCCCATAGAGGTGATGCCTATAATGCGCGCTCTAACTCACCGGGCGGTTAACTCAGCGGTAGAGTGCCACCTTCACACGGTGGAAGCCACTGG
>NZ_CALAYQ010000002.1:0-6537 GCF_937894855.1 uncultured Zoogloea sp. | reverse complement strand
GGAACAGGTCGCCGGACACCGCCACCTTCACCGGCACCGGCTGGCCGGCGGGCAGGCGGACGATGGTCTCGCCCGACGGAGCCGCGCCGGCGCGGTAGTCGGCCAGGGCGGTGACGGGCAACTCGGGCGGCAGGCTGGAAGCGGCCACGCGGTGGGCGACGAGGGGTGCCGCCAGCACCGCCACTGTCCACCCGATGGACTGCCCGAGGCGGACCACGAAGGGGCGCGCGCGGCCGTGGTCGAGGAGCAGCGACAGCAGCGGCAGTCCGATGCCGAACACCGCCGCGGCGATCCACTTCATCGTCTCGAAGGGCAGCCGGGCGACGAGGCCCGCCACGCCGATGGCGATGATGATGCCGCCGGTCCATTCGAGCACCTCTTCCGAGAACAGGCCGTGGACGTACAGCGCCAGCCCGATCATCACCAGCCACACGGTGCACAGCATGTAGCCGCCGCCGTAGAAGAAGGTGGCGAAGGTGAACAGCGTGCCCACCGCCATCAAGAGCCACAGCAGCTTGACCACCTGGCGGTGGATGAACGACCACGTCTCGTCCCGCGCGGCCTTCACGCGGCGGGTCAGGTGCCAGTCGGCAAAGCCGGTGCCGCCCAGCGCCGCGGCGAGCAGCAGCAGCCAGGCCACCGCGCGGCTGGCGGTGTCGGGGATCTGCTCGGCGGTGAATACCAGATCGCTCGCCGTGAACAGCCCGGCGCCGGCGAGGCCCCACAGGATCAGGCTGTGGCGCTCCATGCGCAGGTTGCGCTGGCCGCGGGTGAGCATGGACTGGATGCTGTCGAGCTGGCGGGTGATCGGGTCGGCCATGACTTGATATTCCGTACGGTTTTACTCTGTGATTCAGAGTCTATAACTCTGAAATTCAGAGCGTCAACCACTGCAAGGTCACGGCCCCTTCCCGGTCGGCCCTGAGCCGCTACAATGCCGCCTCTTTTCCATCAGCACGGATGTACCCCGCCATGTGGTTCCGCAACCTCCAGATCTACCGTCTCCCCGAAAACTGGGCGCTCACCGCCGACACGCTGCAGGAAAAGCTCGCCGCCCGTCCTTTCCAGCCCTGTGGCAGCCAGGACATGGCGAGCCGCGGCTGGAGCTCGCCCACCAAGGACGACCGCTTCGTGCTGCCGGTGAAGGGCCATTTCCTCATCTCGCTGGCCGTCGAGCAGAAGCTGCTGCCCTCGTCCGTCGTCAATGACGTGGCCGCCGACAAGGCCGAGATGATCGAGGCCCAGCAGGGCTACAAGCCCGGCCGCAAGCAGATGAAGGAGATCAAGGAGGCCGTGCTCCAGGAGCTGCTGCCCCGCGCCTTCACCCGCCGCCGCCGCGTGTTCGCGTGGATCGACCCGGTGGGCGGCTGGCTCATCATCGACGCCTCCAGCCCGGCCCGCGCCGAGGAAGTCCTCGAAGCCCTGCGTGACACCCTGGACGAGCTGCCGGTGAAGATGGTCAAGACCAAACTGTCGCCGGTGTCGGTGATGACCGGCTGGCTGGCCGCCAACGAGGCCAGCGGCAACTTCACCATCGACCTGGACTGCGAGCTGCGCGCCGTCACCGACGAGAAGGCCGCCGTGCGCTACGTGCGCCACGCGCTGGACGGCAAGGACGTGCAGGACCACCTCGCCGCCGGCAAGCTCCCGACGCGCCTCGCGCTCACCTTCGACGACCGGGTGAGCTTTGTGCTGACCGAGAAGATGGAGATCAAGCGGGTCGCCTTCCTCGACATCATCAAGGAGGAAGCCGACAAAAACGCCGAATCCGCCGACATGCAGATGGAGGCCGATTTCGCCCTGATGAGCGGTGAACTGTCCCGCCTGATCCCCGCGCTGCTGGAGGTGCTGGGGGGTGAGGACAAGGAAACGGTGATCTGACCCGCAGCCGGGCAGCCGGCGTCAATCAAAAGTGCCGTCAGGTGTCGGAATTTTTAACACCTGGCGGCATTTTTACGTCCGGCGGCCGCCCGGCGGTGCCCAGAGTGGGTATCTGACGATTTTCTCAAATCGTTGATTTTTATAAATACCCAAACCGGGTTCACGGTTCGGGCGTGTCCCCGAAAAGCCCATGGCTCAACGCTCTTGACCATTTTGGGCAACAAGACCCTCGCGGCAGGACAGGGGCATCTTGTGTTTTTTGGCATGGCTTATGCTTCTGTCTGGATATCGCTCGCCGGAAGGCTGGCGCGCGCATTTCTGACCGCATCGGGAGGGTTTTCCATGTCGAAAAGCACTGAATCTCCGACGTTCGCGGGCGCGCGCCTGCGGCAGCTTGCCGGCGCACTGGGCGTGGCCGGCGCGATGTTTGCCGCGGCGCCGGCCCACGCGCTGCTGGTGAACATGCAGAACTTCAACAGCCTGGCCGACTTCACCCTCAACGGCGTCACCGCCACCATCGACACCGGCGGCGTGGGCGTGGTCGGTCCCAATGTCGGCGACGAGCGGGTGCTGCGCCTCACCAACAACTACGCCCAGTCGGGCAGCGCCTTCCTGACCAACGCCATCTCGCTGGCGTCGGACGCGTCCTTCTCGAGCTACTTCGAGTTCCAGTTCACCAACCAGGGCGGTGGCGGTGCCGACGGCATCGTGTTCACCGTGCAGACCGTGGCCAACACGGCCGGCGGCGGTGGCGGAGGGATCGGCTACGACGGCCTCGCCAACAGCGTGGGCGTCGAGTTCGACAACTGGGACAACGGCCCCTGCGACGGCAACAACGGCAACCACGCCGGCATCAACCTTGCTGGCAGCGTGTGCTCGGTGGCGCGCGCTGACACCCTGCCGGCCCAGCTCGACAGCGGCAGCATCTTCCACGCCTGGGTGGATTACAACGGTGTGACCGACAGCCTCGAGGTGCGTCTGGCCCTCAACGACACCCGCCCGGCGGCCGCGTTGATGAGCTACACCGTCGATCTGGTGTCGGTGCTCGGCACCACCAACGCCTTCGTGGGCTTCACCTCGGGCACCGGCGCGGCGACGGCCGACCACGACATCCGGCGCTGGGTGTTCAACAGCGAATTCGCCCCGGTGGTCGACCCGACCAATCCGGGCGGCGGCAGCGTGCCCGAACCCGGCACCCTGGCCCTGATGCTGAGCGGTCTCGGCTGGTTGGGGGTGCGTCGTTTGCGCGGCTGAGTCAGCCCCGGCTCAACCGTCCGGCGGCCTTGCGGCCGCCGTTTTTCATGGGCGGGTGGATTCGTCGAAGCCCATGAACTGCGCGGTGAAGCGGGCCTTTCCGGTGGCGAGGAAGCGCTGGAAATCCCATTCGCCGGGGCCGAGCCGGCTGGCGAATTCGGGCTTGAAGACGTAGGTCCAGGCGGCGAGCGAGCGGCCGTCGGCGGTGCGCACGCTTACCTGCTCGCGGCTGTATTCGATGCCCTCGAAGTGGTCGAGGCGCGGCCACGCGGATTCGGGCAGATCAAGGTAGAGCACGCCTTCGACCCGCTCGCCAGGGGCGGGCACCATGCCGGGGTATTCCTCGCCGGTCACCGGCGAGCGCCGGAAGCCGTCGAGGGTGGCGGCGACGAAGGGTGCGCGGGCGGCGCACACGGCGCCCATGATGTCCTCGCACATCAGCGAGCCGTAGGTGAAGCAGTGGGTGGGGGACGGCATCGGGGACTCCGGGGAAAGGTCAGGATGCGGGCAGGAGGCGCTCGCGCAGCACCGCGGCGGCGCTGTCGGTGGCCACCAGGATCAGCTTGAGGGTGGCCCGGGTGGCACCCACGAAGAGGCGCCGGATGGCGGCGTCGTCGAGGGTGGTGAAGTCGATCTCGGTGAGGATCACGCAGGGCGCGGCGCGGCCCTTGAAGCGGTGCACCGAGTCGATCAGGACGTCGCCGTCGGTGAGGATCGGGTTGCCCAGCAGGTCGTAGCGTCCGGTGGGCGCCTTGAGCGGGAAGTTGCCCAGCCGGGTGAGCGGCGTGAGGCGCGAGTGCTCGCGGCCCCGGTAGGTGACGAGGGCGATGTGCGGCCGCTTGAAGCCGAGCCCGACGGCGCGGGTGAGGGCGCGGGTCGAGGCGGCGGCGAGATCATCCGGGCCGGTGTAGCTGATGATCTCCACCTCGGCGCCTTCGATCGGGCTGCCGGCTTCCACCCCGCGGCCGGGGAGCAGCCGGTTGAGGCTGGTGAGGATGTCCCGCGGGCTGCGGTAGTTGGTGTCGGCGTGGAGCACGACCCAGCCGGGCAGATCCACCGGCGGGCGGGCGTAGAGGTTCTGCAGCGGGTCTTCGAGCCACCAGGCGCGGCCGCCGGGGCGCAGGAAGCGCAGCAGGTTGCGGGCCCAGCCGGCCTGGAAATCCTGGCCTTCGTCGATGATGAGCTCGTCCACCTGCTCGGCATCGGCGGGCTGGAGGTCGTCGAGGGCGGCTTCGAGGCGGGCGAAGGCATCGGGCCGGGTGAAATCCGGCGCCTCGCCGCGGGCCCGCAGCAGCCGGTCGGCCAGCTGGTGGTAGGTGACCACCACGCCGCCGGGCGGGGCGATCAGCGCGATGTGGTCGGCCAGCGGGCGGTTGTAGCACACGTACATGGGCTGCCTTCCGGCGGCCAGGGCGTCCCGGTAGGCGGCCATCGCCAGCTGGGTCTTGCCCGATCCGGCGGTACCCACCACGCGCAGGCGGAAGGGCGTGAAGTCGATCCGCCGCGCCCAGTCGGCCAGCCCGCCGGCGAGCCGGGTGTACAGGGCGTGGGCCTCGCCGACGATGGCGTGCACTTCGGGCACGAGCGCCAGCACGTCGCCCAGGAAGCGCTCCACCTTCGCCCGGTTGATGAGCCGCGGGCCGCTGGCGGGCAGGATGGCGCGGATCACCTCGACCAGATACTGGCGCCGGGTGGCGTCCACGATGCGCGCCGGGTCGATGCCGGCGGTGCCGGGCGCCCGCACGGTGTAGTCGGGGCAGAACAGCAGGGCGTCCACCTCGATGGGCTCGCCGTCGCACACGGCGCGCAGCCGGTTGGTGAGGGCGTCCACGTTGCGGGCGAGCTGCATCGCCACCTGCTTGTCCTTCTGGCCGTAGCGTTTGACGAGGCCGCCCGGGGTTTCGGCCAGGAAGCCGGATTTCTGCTCGACCAGCAGCAGCTTGCCGGTGGGGCCGACGATGGCGAAGTCGATCTCGCCGACGATGGCGTGGCGGCCCTGGTGGATGCGCGTCCAGTGCACGCCGTGGAAGATCGTGTAGTCGTCGGAGAGGCCGTCAGCGAGCTGGGCGAGGGTCTCGATCTCGCGCTGGGCGGCGCCGGTGGCGGCCAGCTCGCGCCAGCCTGCGGGATGAACGATGGCCATGATTGGGGGGCGGAATGTGGTAGCGTGGCCCGGATGCCGTCCGGGCAGCCGGATGTGCCCCATTCTGTCAGAAAGGAAGCCCCTGATGCGCTATCGCAACGCCTTTGCCGCGATCGTCCTCGGCCTCGCCGCCAACCATGCCAGCGCCGACGAGGTGGGCTGCGTGACCACCACCTGGAAACTCATCGGCGCCAACCACAAGGTGTGCGTCGAGGCCTTCCACGACGCCAGGGTGCCCGGCGTGACCTGCCACGTGAGCCAGGCCCGCACCGGTGGCGTGTCGGGCAGCCTGGGCCTCGCCCAGGACCCGTCCCAGTTCTCGCTGGCCTGCCGCCAGACCGGCCCGATCACTCTGCCCGCCAAGCTGCCCGAGAACGAAGTGGTGTTCTCGGAGGACACCTCGCTGGTGTTCAAGGAAACCCGCATCGTGCGCATGTTCGACAAGGCCAACAACACGCTGGTGTACGTCGCCATCAGCCGCAAGCTGATCGACGGTGCGCCGGCCAACAGCATCTCGACGGTTCCGGTGATGCCCTGGGGCGCGAAGTAGCGCCGGATCGGCCGGTTCAGGTTCCGTCGCGGGTCGGCGGCACGCTGTCGGTCTCGGGGTCGATGTCGAGGCCCCAGTCGCCGAAGGTGTACCAGTCTTCGCCCAGCATCTCGGCCGGGTGCAGGGTGCGGCCCGAGCCGTTGCCACAGGCGAGGGCGTCCGTCGGGCAATACTTGTCGCAGCCCCAGCAGATGCGCTCGGGGTGCTTCGGGTGCAGGGGAAACTTCTTGGCCATGGCGTGGCGCTGGAGTAGTTGAGTGTTTTGCTCGGATATCGGCAGCTTACCCCCGCCAGCCGGACGCGCTTTGATCCACGCTAACAAAACGCGGCGCTGGAGCCCGTCGGCAGTGCGATCAGCCCTGCGCCGTTGATACCCGTCAAGGTCATGGCGCCCGGGCGGCGGTGACAATCGGGTCATCCCTTACCGAGGCTGCCGTCATGTTCCGCATCTCCGCCTACCTCCGCGAAATCGCGGCGCCCACGCCGATCGGGCCGAAGCGCAACCCGCCGGGCCCGGTGGTGATCTGGAACCTGATCCGCCGCTGCAACCTCACCTGCAAGCACTGCTACTCGATCTCGGCCGACAAGGATTTCGCCGGCGAGCTTTCGACCGACGAGATCTTCCGCACCATGGACGACCTCAAGGCCTTCCGGGTGCCGGTGCTGATCCTCTCCGGCGGCGAGCCGCTGCTGCGCCCCGACATCTTCG
>NZ_CALAYQ010000001.1:0-6535 GCF_937894855.1 uncultured Zoogloea sp. | reverse complement strand
GCGGTGAAGGTGAAGTTCTTGATGATCGGGTTGGCCGGATCGTAGCCGAAGGTGAGGTTCTCGATCTCGACGGCCTGACGGTGCAGCTTTTCCTTCTCGTCGTAGTCGAAGCGGATCCACGGGTACTGGCGGGACGACGGCTTGAACTCCTCGATCTTGATCTTCTCGATCTGCTTGGCGCGGCTGGTGGCCTGACGGGCCTTGGACTTGTTGGCCGAAAAGCGGCGCACGAACTCCTGCAGCTCCTGGACCTTCTCCTTGGCCTTCTGGTTGGCGTTCGACTGGCGCTCGCGGGCCTGGGTGGACGCCTCGATGTAGTCATCCCACGTGCCCGGCCACACCTGGATACGGCCGTAGTCCAGATCCGCCATGTGGGTACACACCTGGTTCAGGAAGTGGCGGTCGTGGGAGATGATGATCATCGTGGAGTTGCGCTGGTTCAGCACGTCCTCCAGCCAGCGGATGGTGTTGATGTCGAGGTTGTTGGTCGGTTCGTCGAGCAGCAGGATGTCCGGGTTGGCGAACAGCGCCTGGGCCAGCAGCACGCGCAGCTTCCAGCCGGGGGCGACTTCGCGCATCGGGCCGTTGTGCTGTTCGGTGGGGATGCCGACACCGTGGAGGAGCTCGCCGGCACGGGCCTCGGCGGTATAGCCGTCGTACTCCGCGAAGTGGCCTTCCAGCTCGGCCGCCTTCATGTAGTCCTCTTCGGTGGCTTCCGGGTTGGCGTAGATGGCGTCCTTCTCCTGCATGCACGCCCACATCTCGGCGTGGCCCTGCATCACCACGTCGAGCACCCGCACGTCTTCGTAGGCGAACTGATCCTGCTTCAGGAAGGCCATGCGCTCGCCGCTGTCGAGGGCCACGTTACCGGCGGTGGGTTCCAGCACGCCGGCCAGGATCTTCATGAACGTGGACTTGCCGGCCCCGTTGGCGCCGATCAGGCCGTAGCGGTTGCCTTCGCCGAACTTGACGGAGACGTTCTCGAAAAGGGGCTTGGCCCCGAACTGCATGGTGATGTTGTTGGCGATGAGCACGACACGAATTCCTTAAATTCCGGCGGTCGCAGGCGGCGACACGGGCAAAACAAAGGCGCCGGCACGGGGCCGGCGCAGCTTGTCCGAAATTTATCATGTCTTTCAAGCACCTGAGAAATTTTCTCGGTGCTTGATGCAGCGCATCAGACCAGCGACGGCCCCGATACGATGGACGCCGCGTCGGACTCGGAGATCCGGATCGTCGCGGTGGAGATGACGTGGAGCGTCAGCCACTCGTGCAGACGGTCGGCCGCATCGCGGGAAAGGGTGACGAAACGGCAGCCCATCATCCCGCCGTCGGCCCCGAGCACGAAGTTGACGGTCTCGGCCATGCCGCGGATCACGTCGGGGATGCCCTCGAGCTGCATCACGAAAGGAAAGGCCTCCGGCTCGGCCAGCGGCGAGCCCCACGGCACGCTGAAACCTTCCAGGGACAGATCATTGACCGGCATGCGCTCGCCATCGATCACCACCCAGAAGCACACGTTCCCCCAACGCTTGGCCACGAAACGCTGGCGCTTGCGACGCTCACCGCGCGGAACGGCGGGAATGGCAGTCGCGGTCTGAAGCTCCATCACGGCAAACCCTTTCAAAATCTCTGATCCGACAGCCTTGCTCAAAATACAACAAATTCACAAGCAAAACGATATTTTTTACCTAAAAACTCAAATTCATCGGAGGGACGCGGAATTCGATTCGAATTTTCGTGGCACCCATCACGGATACACAGAAATTCACATCAACCTGTCGAGAATTTTTACAAACGAATTTCGGCAAACCAATTTATAAACTTAAGTGATTGATTTAACTAAAACGCCCCAAAGCGGGCACGCGTTTTGCTCAGATTGAGCCAGCAGTCGGGATCGCCCCCATTGCAAAATATTTTTGACGATTTTCAATCTGGAGTTTTCATATGAAAAAACTGCTCGCCTTCGCAGCAGGCTCGCTCATCTCCCTGAGCGTCGTTGCCGCCCCGCTGCTGACCACCCCTGAAACCCTCTCCACCGGCCTGAAGAACACCAACGGGCTCGACAACCCGCTGACCTTCGCCAAGTTCGACACCGCGCTCGGCACCCTGACCAGCGTTCATATCCAGCTGACCGGCTACGAAGAAACTGGCTACACCGCCACCGACCTGGGCGGCGCCAGCAACACCTTCGTGTTCACCAACGATGTGACCGTCAACCTGAAGACCCTGGCCGGCGACGCCCTGACCACGGTCCTGCCGACCGTCACCGACACCCAGACTGTTGGCGCGAACGGCACCTATTCGAGCGCCGGCTTCCCCGCCCGCGCCCTGACCAACACCGTCATCGGTCCTGAGGCTGTCTTCCTGGACGCCGCCACCCTGGCGCTGTTCGTTGGCCCAGGGTCCATCACCCTCAACACCTCCGCCACCTCCGCGAACTCGGTCATCGGCACGGGTGACATCACCTCGACCATCCTGACCCGCTACAACGCGACCGCCAGCGTCTGGTACGACTACGAAGTCCCGACCACCCCGGTTCCGGAACCCACCTCCATGGCCCTGGTTGGCCTTGGCGCTCTGGGCCTGGCCGCTGCCCGTCGCCGCAAGTAATTTGCCTTGCCTCCCGGCTTAGTCCGGGATGCGCTGCAAAGCAAAAAAGCCACCGCAAGGTGGCTTTTTTGTATCCGGCTTCCGCTTAGCGAAAGAACCGATCAGGCGTCGTCCATCGCGGCGGAGGTGTACACCGCCTGCACGTCGTCGAGGGATTCCAGCGCGTCGAGCAGCTTCTGCATGCGCACCGCGTCGTCGCCGGCGAGTTCGGTGTCGTTGAGCGGCTTCATGGTGACTTCGCCAAACTCCGCCACAAAACCGGCCTTCTCCAGCGCTTCCTTCACCTCGCCAAACTGGTACGGGTCGGTCAGCACTTCGATGGAGCCGTCGTCGTTGGGCACCACGTCGTCGGCACCGGCTTCGAGGGCCGCTTCCATCAGCGCGTCTTCCGACGTGCCCGGGGCGAACAGGATCTGGCCACAGTGCTTGAACTGGAAGGACACGCAGCCGTCGGTGCCCATGTTGCCGCCGTACTTGTTGAAGGCGTGACGCACGTCGGCCACCGTGCGGGTCTTGTTGTCGGTGAGGCAATCGACCATCACCGCCGCGCCGCCGATGCCGTAGCCCTCGTAGCGGGCTTCCTCGTAGGTGACGCCTTCCAGCTCGCCGGTGCCCTTCTTGACGGCCCGGTCGATGTTGTCGGCCGGCATGTTCACCGCCTTGGCGCGATCCACCGCCAGGCGCAGGCGCGGATTGAAGGCGGCGTCGCCCCCACCCATGCGTGCCGCAACCGTGATTTCCTTGGCCAGCCGGGAGAAGACCCGACCGCGCTTTTCATCCTGCCGGCCCTTGCGGTGCTGGATATTGGCCCACTTGGAATGACCCGCCATGATTCTGTGTCCTTGGATTGCAACTAAAAGCCGCGATTTTACCCCGCCGCCCGCCCTTCGCGCAGCCCGCGCTTGCCGCGGATCAATTTGCCAATCATTTTTTGGCGCGCCGGGGCAGATTTCAAGCCCGTTGCGGGCAGTTGGCCGATAATTGCCGACTGATCCCATTTCGCCCACCCGGAGGATTCCATGACCGAGCCCCTCATCATCGCCAAGTCCAAGGACAAGGAAATTGCCCTGCTGCCCCAGCTTGCCAACCGCCACGGCCTGATCACCGGTGCCACCGGCACCGGCAAGACGGTGAGCCTGCAGAAGATGGCCGAATCCTTTGCCAGCATCGGCGTGCCGGTGTTCATGGCCGACGTGAAGGGTGATCTGTCGGGCATCGGCGCCGCGGGCGTCGAGTCGCCCAAGCTCAAGGAGCGCCTGGCCGCGCTGGGCATCAACGAATTCACCCCGCGGGCCAACACCACGGTGTTCTGGGACGTGTTCGGCGAGGCCGGCCACCCGGTGCGCGCCACCGTCTCCGACATGGGCCCGATGCTGCTGGCGCGGCTGCTCAACCTCAACGACACCCAGGCCGGCGTGCTGCAGCTGGTCTTCAAGATCGCCGACGACCAGGGCCTGCTCATCATCGATCTCAAGGACCTGCGCGCCACCCTTCAATACGTGGGCGACAACGCCAAGGACTTCACCACCGAATACGGCAACATCTCCGCCGCGTCGATCGGCGCCATCCAGCGCGGCCTGATGGGCATCGAGGCCCAGGGCGGCGACAAGTTCTTCGGCGAGCCGATGCTCGACATCGCCGACCTCATCCAGACCGACGCCGACGGCCGTGGCGTGATCAACATCCTCGCCGCCGACAAGCTCTACAACTCGCCCAAGCTCTACTCCACCTTCCTGCTGTGGATGCTGGCCGAGCTCTTCGAGCAGCTGCCGGAAGTGGGCGACGTGGACAAGCCCAAGCTGGTGTTCTTCTTCGACGAGGCCCACCTGCTCTTCAACGAGGCGCCCAAGGCCCTGCTCGAGAAGATCGAGCAGGTGGTGCGGCTGATCCGCTCCAAGGGCGTCGGTGTCTACTTCGTCACCCAGAACCCGCTGGACGTGCCCGAGACGGTGCTCGGCCAGCTCGGCAACCGCGTCCAGCACGCCCTGCGCGCCTTCACCCCGCGCGACCAGAAGGCCGTCAAGACCGCCGCCGAGACCATGCGTGCCAACCCCGAGTTCGACGCCGCCACGGTCATCACCGAGCTGGGCGTGGGCGAGGCGCTGATCTCCTTCCTCGACGAGAAGGGCCGCCCGCACATGGTGGAGCGCTGCTTCATCATCGCCCCCAACTCCCGCCTCGGGCCGCTCAGCGCCGCCGAGCGCAAGGCCGCCATCGAAGGCTCGGTGATCTACGGGCACTACGAGGAAATCGTCGACCGCGAATCGGCCTTCGAGAAGCTCCGCGGCGGCGCGGCCCCGGCCGGCAACGGCGGTGGCGCAGGTGCCGCCCCGGCCCCGCAGGAGGAGGAAGGCGGCGGGCTGCTGGGCGGGCTTTCCAGCATCCTGTTCGGCACCACCGGCCCCCGCGGCGGACGCCACCCGGGCCTCGCCGAACAGGCCGCCCGCAGCGCGGTACGCACGGTCGGCTCGGCCATCGGCCGCGAGATCGTCCGCGGCGTGCTGGGCTCGATCCTCGGCGGAGGCAGCCGCCGCCGCTGACGCCGCCCGCCCCGGTTCAGACCTTTTTGCTCCCGACCGGGGCAAACGCGCTCCCGACCGGGAGCAGAATCGTCCCGACTGGAAGCTTTTTGCTCCCGACCGGGAGCAAAGAACGCCGACCTCGCACTTTTCTGCTCCCATCAGGCCAGCCCCGCAAACCAGGCACATCCCCTTGGTGAGGCTCGAACTGTAGGTCGGACTTCAGTCCGACAAGATGCTGCACCCATGTCGTCGGACTGAAGTCCGACCTACAACCTGATCTACACGTCCCCCTGATCCCACACGCCAAGCGCGACGAGCTGTTTGGTCGCCGCCTCGCTCCAGCCCCGGTTGGCTGCCGGGCTGGCCGGGCTGGGGTGGAGCACGCGGCCGAACTTCACCGGCATTCCGCCCAGCGCCTCCCGCGCGCGCTGCTCGGCCCAGGCGCCCACGCCGACCACCCAGTCGGGCTCAAGCGCCTCGGCCACGCGGCGCAGATGCGCGTCGCAGGCCGCCAGCAGCGGGCCCTGCTCGGCGGCCGGGAGCTTGTCGGGCGTGAGGTTGCGGCCGTTGTCGAAGAAGGCCAGCGGGCAGTAGTTGGCCACGAAGTGATCGGCAAAGAAGGCCTCGGCGCTGCCGAAACGCTCGGCAAATAGCCCCCACAGGCGCCGCCCGCTCACCTCGGAGCGCGGGCAGGCGAAGCCCTCGATGGGGCGCTTGGGGTTCTCGACCGCGGGCTTCGTCACCGCCGCCTCGATGCCCATCCAGTCGCGCACCGCGGCGATCTCGCCGAAGGGCACGCCGGTCTGCACCATGCCGAAGGGGCCGGGGTTCATGCCCACGAAGATGACCTTCTTCTTGCCCTGGCCAAAGCGCTGCAGGTACAGCGCGCCCGGCGCCCAGGCGTAGTCGAGGGGGTTGTACACGTGGCTGACTGGCGCGGCGAAGCGCATCGGGGCTAGGGTGTCGCACAGGCTGCGGGCGGCGGATTCGAGGGGCGTCATGGCGGGCATCAGTGGAAAATCAGGTGACGGCCGCGGGCGTCTCGCGCCACGGCGCCACCTTGAACAGCAGCAGCATGCCGGGCACCGCCAGCACGCCGCACAGCAGGAAGAAATCGAACCAGCCGAAGTACTCCACCAGCCAGCCGGCCGAGGCGTTGATGAAGGTGCGCGGCACCGCCATCAGACTGGTGAACAGCGCCAGCTGGGTGGCCGTGTAGGCCGGGTGGGTGGTGCGCGCCATGTAGGCCACGAAGGCCGTGGTGCCCAGGCCCACGCCCAGCGCCTCCAGCCCGATCACCGCCGCCAGCACGCCCAGCCGGCCGGCGTCGGCCTCGGCCGGGCCGAGCCAGGCCAGCCACGCAAAACCGAAGATCGCCAGCCACTGCACCACGCCGAACA